>NZ_JACOOP010000012.1:0-80361 GCF_014287725.1 Clostridium sp. NSJ-49
ATCAATTTTATTGTAGGTTTGTTTACCATACAATAAAAAATTCAAACTTATATAATTTTCAAAGAGCGAGCAATTCTATGAAAAATCAAGCTATTTTTTCATATCAACTTAACAGATTCACAATTTTTTTACCTTTCCTAATAATTATATACTTTATATACAATATAATCTATATAATATTTAATTTATTAAGCTCTATTAAATATTATTTCACAAATAATTTATTTACTTCCTCTATATTTTTTATTTCCATTTATTGTTAGACACCTTAGTTAGAAGCTCTTTTTGTTTCATTTTGTTTACCTATAAAGCCACATTCAATTAGTATATATTGCATATCAGTATTTTGGGTTACAAATTATCTTCTTCATATCTTGTTAATATTACATTATATCCGTAGCCTTCAAGTAATTCTTTAATTTTTAAAGACATTTGCATATTTAAGTCTCTCTCAATTTTTCACCATTAGCTATATCTAAAAAAACTCATCCTTTCTGTAGTCTTTTCTCATATAAATTCAAAAGTTGCTAAATGTCCATCCTCATAAAAATAATATGTATTTCCATCAATGACTTTAAAACCAAATTTCATTTCTGGTTCATCGAGAGATTCCTACTGATTTGTATCTGTTTTATCACCTGAAATTAATTCTTCTGTTACATCATCATTTTTGTTAATCATTTCTCCATCTTTTTCAACTTCTTCAGTAAATAGTCTTATAGCTTATCCATCATTGTCTTGAACTTCTTCACTTAAGTTAATCTCAACATAGACTATTATGAAGTGGTACTATTGCTTTTAGAATCCGCAAATACTACTCCTTGTAAAACATTGGTCGTAATTATTCTAATATAAGTAATTTTATTAAATTTCTTTTCATACATTTAGCCCACTTAGTTTCCCTTACTAAAATATTATAACCTCCTAATCAATCACCTAATAATACTATCATTAACAAATTTATACATAATGTTATATTTACTTTATTACTTAATAATGCTAAAATTTCATAATAGGAAGGAGACGTGAAAAATGTCTAGAGTTGAAAGAAATAATAAAAAGAAGAAGAAAAAATCTCTATTTTTAAAAATATCTATAACTATCGTTTCTATTATTGCTTTATTAATAGCAATTGGAATCGGAACATTCTATTCTATTTTTAATAAAATGGATAACATTGATTTAAATAAGGAAAATTTAGGTGTAACATCAAAAGAAGAATTGGAAGTTTATGATAACTACAAAAAAATTAAGAATATAGCACTGTTTGGAATAGATTCTGCTGATGGTGTTGGTAGATCAGACTCTATGATGATAGCTACAGTCGATCCTGTTCATGATAAGTTAAAGATTACATCATTAATGAGAGATTCATACGTAAATATTGATGGATATGGATATGATAAATTAAAT
This sequence comes from Clostridium sp. NSJ-49, assembly GCF_014287725.1. Classification (NCBI taxonomy): domain Bacteria; kingdom Bacillati; phylum Bacillota; class Clostridia; order Eubacteriales; family Clostridiaceae; genus Clostridium; species Clostridium sp. NSJ-49. The sequence goes on from NZ_JACOOP010000012.1 coordinate 1,414, forward strand.
CATGCCTATGCCTTTGGTGGTCCTGAATTGTCAATAAAAACAATAAACCAGACCTTCGGTTTAAATATCGAAGATTTTGTTGCTGTTGATTTTGCTAGTTTGCCAAAAGTTATCGATATTTTAGGCGGAATTGAATTAGATATAACAGATGAAGAACTACAATATATTAATGGATATATCGATGACATAAATTCTAAAGATGGAACTTATTCTCCACATATAAGCTATGCTGGTCCACAACACGTAGATGGAGTTCAAGCTTTAGCTTATTCAAGAATTAGGTATACTTCTGGTGGTGATTACGAAAGAACAAGAAGACATAGAACAGTTTTAGAACAATTATTCAATAAAGCACTTACTGTTTCTCCAACTCAATATCCTACAATAATTAACCAGTTATTACCTTATGTAAAAACAAATTTAGGTGCTACTGATATTCTTTCTTTAGCTACTAAAGTTGCCACAATGGGTGGTGGAACATTAGAACAAGATAGATTTCCAAGAGATGGCTATTGTTGGGGTGAAAATATAGATGGAATTTACTATTTAGGATTTGATGAAACTGCTACAAAACAACAAATGATGGATTATATTTTTGATGATAAATAATTCTTTTCTATTAGAAGTGATTGTCTCTGAAGTGATTTTTTTAGTCACTTCAATAGACTTTCTTTTTATTTTTATACATTTAATTACTAAAATTTAATTTCAAATAAGTATACCTATGGACACAACAAATATTACTTTATGATATTTTTTCAATAAATGCAGTCATAATAATCGCTGTAAATATACTAATTATGCAAATTGAGATTATATAAGCAATTAAATCTGATACTAATTTTCCACAACTATTCATTCTTTAGCCTTAGAATCTATTGAATTAATAGATTTACGAACTTTTTTACCAACTATAAAATATATAATGATGGAATTATAAGTAATGTTCTTACTACTGCTCCTATTTCCAATACGTATGCAAATTAAAAACTAAACTTACAGTTATAAATGAAGTAACTGTTGATATATATTATTACCAAAAGATTTAAATTAAGCTGCTAGTAAAAATTATCCTTTAGAATTCCCAAATCCTATAAATTACCCATTAAAAAAACTTATACATAGATGGTAATAGTATCAAATACTACTTCTTTTTCAATAAGATTATTAAAACATATAATAATAATCTTCTGTTATTCCTAATTTTTTCAATATTTAATATATTTTTTATCCTTCCATACTACATTATAATATAATTCACTATCTTTATTAATTCTATATTGATCTTTATTAAGATCTAATATATCAATAGTGATTTTATTATTGTTTTCTTTGTCAATAGGTAATCTATGGAATTAATCTCCAAAGTCTAAATATCTTACTATGCACTTTTTATAATTTTCCTTTTTAATATCACATATACTAATTTCTTCTCGTATAACTTCAATTCTTTCATTATTTTTTCTATCACATTTGTAACCCCCATAAAATTAGTTACAAGTTCATTTATAGGTTGTTTATGTTTTTCATCTAGAAATAATTCCAGTGAACCTACTAAATCTCTAAGTAATACAATGTTCCACCTATTTGTTTAGAATATTTATGCTTTATATAATAAAGTCTATTTTCTTTAATATATTATTAATCTTTTCCCCTTCAAGAATATCTTTTTTAATCTTTTTATTACTAATAAATAATTTATTCTTTTTCATTATTAACATAGATATATTTATAATTTCTAAAAACAACTTATACTAACCGAATAAACTATTAAAAACAAATAAAATAAAGTCGGTGTAGAGTTATACTATTAAATAAGTTAAATTAATGAATATATAACTAATATAAATACATTAAATTACTTTTTAAAGTTATCCACATTTCCGACCTTTAATTAAACTTAACTATAAATTTTTATAAAAATTATTTTTTATTTTTATGATTATATAAAAGTTTCTTATATTTATATAATCATTTTTATTCTTTATATGAACTTTTAAATTCAATATATATTGAATTTTAGGTTTTTTCATTTAAATTACTTTTATTATAACTAAATGACTTAATCTATTTCTTTTTAATTATCATTCCGAATTAGATTCAGGTTATCTTTTAATATGAAGTTTTACACTAAACTTTATACACACTTTTTTAATTTTTCCATAATTACTATAATATATTACTTGATTATTATTATTATTATTATATATTACTTCACTCTAAATTCTATTCTTTCTAATAATTACCAATTTCAATGCACCAACCATTACTACTTGTATTATTAAGGATATTATTACACCAAATAGCCCTAATTTAATTCCTAATATAACTACTAAAATTAAATATATTATATTTACAGATGCAACAATAATTAAATTATATTTTACTAAATTCATACCAACAAAAAACGCATGAATACCTATAAGGCTACTTGAAAATGCAATATAAATCATATAGGTTATAAATAAAGTTAAGTTTTTAAATGTCAATGGCATAAACAACTCAAACCATATCGGGCTAATAATTACTAATGCGAGAATTGCAATACCACCTAATATATTTGTATAAACAAGTATTTTATTGGCAATTTGCTTTGCCTTATTAATCTCATCCTTAGATATTAGTTTTGATAATTCTGGTAATAAGGTTTGCCCCATCGGTTCAGTTACCTTAGATATTATTGAACCTAACTTTAATAATATAGAATATATCCCAACTTCAGTTACTCCTACAAACTTATTAATTATTAAAGTTACAAGCTGACCAACTGGTAAATCTATAGTAGATACTATATTATTATAAAAATTAAACTTAGTAAACTCCTTATCAAAACCAATTTTAACCTTTAAGAAATCAATACATTCTTCTTTTTTCAAAACTCTTATACTATTATATATCAATATAAAACTTGAAAGAATTGTTAACAATACTTCACTAACAACATAATATGTCAACGGTAACCTAAATATTATTCCCAAGATTATTAGTAATAACCTTCCAAAATTAACCTTTATGTTTAATTTAGCTATCACTATAAATCTGTCGTGTAATCTTAATATACCACTGAATACTCCTGTTATATTTAGAAGAATAGTAATTAAATATATTTTAATAAAAAATATAACCTGAGCATCCCACTTCATAATTTTAGCTACTATTCCTATTGATAAATATCCACATATAAATGCCAGAATTGCAGTTAAAATATCTTGTAAAAATGCTTGTTTCAAAACTTGTTTATATTTATATTTAGACTTTTTTTCTAGTGCCTCCGATCCATACTTTATAACTGCATTATAAGACTGAAAATTGAATATCCCATTAAATATATTAGCATATGACATTACTACTGCTATTATTCCATTTCCTTCTAAACCTATAGCCTTTATAATTAACATAGTATTAACTATTCCAATTATCGATGCAAAAGTTTGCCCTGAGAATAATATGATCGTATTTCTTAGAATATTATTTCCTTTAATTTTTTCCTTTATTTTACTTATAACTTTCACTTTTTTCTCCTAAAGTTTTAGTACATTCTATTATAATAATGTTGATATTCTCCTGAAGTAACATTTTTCATCCATTCTTTATTATCTAAATACCATTGAATAGTTTTCTTTATTCCGACTTCAAAAGTAGTTTCTGGATACCATCCTAATTCTTCTTTAATCTTAGTTGGATCAATTCCATACCTTCTATCATGACCTTTTCTATCTTCAACATACTTAATTAAGTTTTCAGTAACTTCTTTATCTATATTTTCGTTTAAATAGCTTATTACAGTCTTAACTATTGTTATGTTAGTTCTCTCATTGTGTCCACCAACATTATAAACTTCACCAACTCTACCGTTGTTTATAACCATATCAATTGCCTTAGCATGATCTTCAACAAACAACCAGTCTCTTATGTTCATACCATCACCGTATACTGGTAAATCCTTGTGTTGTAAACAGTTATTTATTAATAATGGTATTAACTTTTCTGGGAATTGGAATGGTCCATAATTATTAGAACATCTTGTTATGTTCATTGGCATTTTATATGTATCATAGTAAGCCTTAACCATTAAATCTGATCCTGCTTTACTTGATGAATATGGACTATGAGGATCTAATGGAGTAGTTTCCATAAAGTATCCTGTTTCTCCTAATGAACCATAAACTTCATCAGTTGATACATGTAAGAACTTAACTCCTTCTTTCCAAGTTCCATCTTCATTTTCCCATGCATTCTTAGCACAATTTAAAAGATTAACAGTTCCCATGACATTTGTCTTAGCAAATACTTCTGGTTCTCTGATGCTTCTATCAACGTGAGATTCAGCTGCAAAGTGAGCAACATAATCTATTTCATATTTTTCAAAAAGTTCAGCTACTAATTTTGAATCACATATATCTCCTTGAACAAATATATGTCTTTCGTCCCCTTCAATTGATTTAAGATTTTCTAAATTTCCTGCATAAGTTAATTTATCTAAATTTATTATTCTTATATCATTATATTTATTTAACATATATAAAACGAAGTTAGATCCTATAAATCCAGCTCCACCAGTTACTAAATAAGTTTTCATTAAATTTGCTCCCCTTCTATAAATAGATTATTTCTCTACATTACTCATAAATGACTTTAAAGCATCTTTCCAGTCTCTCATTTCATCTCCAATAGTGCATCTTAGCATCATATTATCTAGGGATGAATATTCTGGCCTTTTTGCTGCATTTGGATTCATTACTTTGTACTCTTCTGATGTACATGGATTAACTTTACAATTTCTACCTGAAAGTTTCATTATTTCACTTGCAAAGTCATACCAGCTACATTCCCCTTTTCCAGTACAGTGATATACACCATACTCTTCAGTTTCTATAAGCTTTAATATTTCATAGGCTAAGTCATTTGCATGAGTTGGATTTCCAAGTTGATCATTTACTACGCTTATTTCATCCTTCATATTTCCTAATTTCATCATAGTGTATACAAAATTATGTCCAATATATCCATAAAGCCATGCAGTTCTTACTATATAGTATTTTGAAGAGAATTCTCTTACATACTCTTCTCCTAAAAGCTTAGTTTTTCCATACACACTATATGGTGCAGTTAAATCGAATTCTGTTAATGCTCTCTCTCCAACTCCACTAAATACATAATCAGTAGATACTTGTACTAATTTTGCTCCTATCTCTTCACAAACTATAGCTAAATTTCTAGGCCCAATAGCATTTATTTTAAAAGCTAAATCTTGATTACTCTCACAACCATCAACATTTGTTGCCGCAGCACAATTTATAACTACATCTGGTTTAACCTCTGATAAAACTGTTTTTACTTGTTGTAAATTAGTTATATCCAATTTATCTACATCTAAAGCAAATACCTTAGAAGTTTTTATTTCATTTGATACTTCTCCAATTTCAGCACTACCTGTTGCTATAATTCTTTGAAGCTCATTTCCTAATTGTCCATTAGAACCTGTGATTAATATTTTCATATCTACTACCTACCCCTCATACACAAAAGGTAAATCTAATTCTCTAAACTTCCTTTGCTTTTTATCTTTTTCTGATAATAGTAATTCGTCTATTCCATCTAATGGCCATTGTATATTTACGTCTTCATCATTCCATAATAGTCCACTATCATACTCTGGAGCATAGAAATCTGTACATTTATAATTAAATGTAGCAACTTCAGATAATACTACAAAACCATGAGCAAAACCTTCAGGAACATAAAATTGTCTCTTATTCTCAGAACTTAAATAAACGCCTTCCCATTGTCCATAAGTAGGTGATCCCTTTCTTAAATCAACAGCTACATCCCAAACTTCACCTTCAGTACATCTGACAAGTTTTCCTTGAGTATGTTTAGTTTGAAAGTGTAATCCTCTTAATACACCTTTTTTAGATCTCGATTCATTATCTTGAACAAAAGTCATAGTTAATCCAGCTTCATTAAAAGCTTGCTTATTATAACTTTCCATAAAATATCCTCTATTATCTCCAAAAACTTTTGGTTCAATTATATAAAGGTCTGGTATTTTTGTTTCAATAAATTTAAAGTTTCCTACTTCCATTTCTCTACTCCTCAATAACTTCCATTAAATATTTTCCGTATCCTGTTTTCATTAATGGTCCAGCTAATTCTCTAACTTGCTCCTTAGAAATCCATCCTTTTCTATAAGCAATTTCCTCTAAGCAAGCAATATATGTACCTTGAGTAGTTTGAACTGCTTCAACAAAGTTTGATGCTTTAAGCATAGAATCATGAGTGCCTGTGTCAAGCCAAGCCATTCCTCTACCTAATAAATTTACTGTTAAGCTACCTTCTTCCATGTAAACTTTATTTAAATCAGTTATTTCTAATTCTCCTCTAGATGATGGCTTTAAAGCTTTAGCCTTTTCTACAACTGAATTATCATAGAAGTAAAGTCCTGGCACAGCATACTTAGACTTTGGATGTTCTGGCTTCTCTTCTAAAGATGTAACTTTTCCCTTTTCATCAAATCCAACAACTCCAAATGCTCTAGGATCTTGTACATAATATCCAAATACTTGAGCTCCTATTTCTAATGCAGCTGCTTCTTTTAAATGAGAGCTAAAGTTTTGTCCATAAAAAATATTATCACCTAAAATCATAGCTACACTATCGTTACCTATGAATTCTTCTCCAATAATAAATGCTTCAGCTAGTCCGTTTGGAGCTTCTTGAATAGCATACTCAATATTTAATCCAAATTCGGAACCATCTCTAAATAACTCTTTAAAATTAACTATATCTCTCGGTGTTGATATTATTAATATATCCTTTATTCCTGCTAACATTAATACTGACATTGGATAGTATATCATTGGCTTATCATATATCGGCACCATTTGTTTTGACATTGCTTTTGTTACTGGATACAGTCTAGTACCAGATCCTCCTGCCAAAATAATTCCTTTCATATATCATTTTCTCCTTTATGCATTATTTTCTATTCTTTTCAATATATATACCTACATTATGATAAACTCTTTCTTCTTCTGGTGGTATATTCATATAACTATCTCCATATAATGCACTTAAATACCCATCAGAATCATTAGGCGCAAAAAAACTTTCCCCGCAAAAAGTAACCTCTTTTAATGGAAACATAATTTTAGTTGGTATATATTCTTCAAAATTAAGAATATCAAATCCATATCCAATATAATCACTTCCCGAAGCAATATTCATTTTTTTATAGCATTCTCTTGCTTCAGTAATTATATCGCATAACGTTTTTTTTTCTATTGTTTTACTATAAATTTTGCATAAAAAACGTCTAATATTTTTTATTAAATTTTTTTCATATGGTAGCATAGAATTATATACTCTCTTATACTTTTTTATAAACTTTCTTTTTTCACTAGCACACTTTCCATCTTTAGAATCAAAGTAATCATAAGGAAATATATCTATAAAAATTCCTTCATGATACTCTGAACTTGATTCTTCAATTAGCTTGCTATATTTATGACGTATCTTACACCAAGAATATTGTATTCCATTATCAGTAAATATATCTTGATAATATAGATCATCTGATAATTTATCTTTTATTATTTTTTTAAACTTTTCATAATCCTCTCTCATCATTCCTATATCTATATCATCATCCCATGGAATAAAACCTTCATGTCTTATTGCACCTAACAATGTACCACTTTCTAACCAATATTTTATACCATTTTCTCTACAAATCTTATCAACATCTCTCAAGATTGTAAACATTAATCGTTGAGCCTCTATTAAAGTAGCTGATTTCATTAATATACCTCATTTTCTCTTTAAATTTTCTAATATAGCCTTACTTCTATTTATTTTTACTTTCCAATAAAATTCGCTCGAATTTTTTATAAGCTTGCATACACTCCAACAAGGATAATCACGTAAATATAATATTCCCATCCTTTTTATATTATTTATAAAGCTTTTTTCAGCCTCCTGCTCATTTAAAATCTTACCAGTTGCCTTGCCTTCTTCAATCCACCTTTTATTTATATATTCTTTATTTACCTTATTTAAATGAACTCTATGTCTAACAGCGACACTTGGATCATAATAAATTTTATAACCTTTTTTTCTTATTTTAGAGAATAACTCTACTTCTTCTCCCATTTTCAATTCATCACCATTTAGCCCTAATTCTTCATTAAATCCTCCTACCTCTTTAAATATAACTTTCTTAAAGAACATATTCCCGCCATACGGGTATTCCAGACCAACCAATTCTTTTTTTCTATCTCCATATTTAGTCTCTCCAATTATGGAAAAAAATCCATCTTTAAACCAACTCGGTTTTGAACCATTCCAAATTGTTTCTATTTTCCCGCCACCACAGATTGCATTTTCTCTCTCTTTAAAAAAGGCAATTATATTTTCAATAAATTTATCTTCTACTAATACGTCATCATCTATAAAAACTAATATCTCATTACTACAAACTCTAATCCCTGTGTTTCTTGCACAACTTAACCCTTGTTTTTCTTCTTTGAAGTATTTAATATTTTCATATTTCTTCATCAAATCATTTATAACCTCAAATGTATTATCCTTAGAATTATTATCAATTACTACTATTTCATACATTTCTAAATTGCTGCTACTTTTAACTAAACTTATTATAGCTTCTTTTAATATTTCGCTTCTATTATATGTACATATAATTACAGATACTTTATTCATTTTTTTTCTCCTCAACATCTTCTTTAGTTTTGTATTTACTCCAATAATAATTTAATACATAAGCTATAAATAATATGTAATTCATTTCTCTTAAATTTACAGCTTCAAAATTCATGAATACCACTATTGTAAAAACTAAAAAGAATGAAAATAAATAATCTCTTACTTTTAAGTATTTTATTAAAATTGCAGCGTTTAAAATAATATAAATACCTCCTACTATTATTCCATTTTCTATAAATTCATTTATATAACAATTGTGTGCGTTAGTAAAATATAACGGCTCACCATTATGCATTGCTTTAATCCATAAATTATCTGGCATACATATCATCCCCATCGGCCTACTTAAAAATCTTTCCATCCCCGCCTGCCATATAAAGGTTCTACTTCCTAACGTGCTTAAATCTCGCTTATCAGAAACTACTATTACTATCATGACGATAAAAATAATTAAAACAGTTAAGAAACTGCCAATAATAATTTTTTTATTTTGTAAATTAATTATCCTTTTTATTAATTTATACTTTAAAGCTATTATAAATAATCCCACAAAAAAATATATAACTATCCCGATCATAGAATTTGATAATATTGCACATATACAACTTGTAATAATGCCCCAGTATTTTACAAATTTAAACTTAATAGTGCTTCTATTTATAAATATTAATCCTATTGTACAATATAAAACAAAAATAGACTTATGGGACATAAGCCAATATAGCCTAACTTCACCATATAAATCATAGCTTTCTTTAAATGAAATTAAATTAATACCAGTACTTAAACTTAACGCCCCATTAGTATACTTAAACAAATACATAATAATTGATAAAGTAAATGATATTATAAATATATAACCTAAAAAGTTAATATATTTATTTATCATATCCTTAGTTTCATTTTTAAAATATACCATCAAAAATATTATTGTTATAAAAGGAATAGTTTTATTAATAACATATCCAATACCTCTCGGGTATATTATCAAAGCATTAATTATACTTGTTATAATAAACATAATTAAAATTACACAGAAATATTTTTCTTTTCTAAAAAATTCAATATATTTTTCCTTTTCGAATTTTAACATTATTAATTTATAAACTATAAATATACTTGATGCCACAGTTGCAGTTTCTATATAAGTTCTAATTCCAAATATAAATACCGTTTTCGAACTAACTAAACCAAAACTGCAAAATATAAGAAAAAATACTATGTATTGTTCTATTGAATATTTCTTTATATTCATATAACTCCCTCTCTACTAAATTAATTTATAATATCAATCCATCTTTTTACTATATTTTTTTCATTAAATCTTTCTACACTTTTCTTAGAATTAATTCCCATGTCCATCAACTTATCTCTATTACTAATTAAATAATTTAATTTTTTAGCCATATCATCGACATCAAACGGTTTTATTAGATAACCATTTACCCCATCTATAATTATATCTGATGGACCAGTAAGTATATCAAAACTAATACAAGGTATACCGTAATTCATGGCTTCAACTAAAACCATAGGAAACCCTTCACTTTTCGATGTAAGTAATAATATATCTGATTTCAAATAAACTTGCTCTATATCATCTGAAAAATTATTTATATTTACATTTCCATCTATTGATAATTCCTTTATCTTATTTTTTAATTTTATTAAATCTTCTTCTAAACATTCTCCATAAATATTTAATTTATAATTGTTATTGTTTTTTAGCACCTTACTAAATACTTCTAATGCTACAAATATATTTTTATTATCATCAATTCGATTAACCATTACAATATTGTTATTATTTAGACTAGACAATTTTTTATTAGAATTATCTATCATATTTGGGATTATTGCTATTTTATTTTCTTTAAGTTTGTATTTATGTTTTTCTTTTGAGGTTAATAATATAAGCTTATCTAAGTACCTATAAAATACCTGTGTTAATATCCTCCATCCAATTGATAAATGATTGTAAGCCCCATGTTCAGAACCTATAACTTTTGTTTTTAATCCTAATGTAGCTATTATAGAATAAATATTTAAATGAGCATTTGTTGATATTAGTACATCACTATTAGAATATTTTAATATACTTCTAATTTCTTTTATAAAATATATTTGTTTCATCAGCTTATTTTTTTTAACATTCATATCCAAATTTACATATCTTATTTTAATATTATCATCTATATTATAACTAACATTCTCTCTTATACTTTTAAAACAAGATATTATTTCCACATCATAACCTGGCACCTTTACTAATGAGTTTGCAATATTCGTAACTACTCTCGCTACCCCTCCTGTGGATTTTATATCACTTAAAGCAATCGCTATCTTCATTATTGCCTCCTAATAAGTCATAATATGACTTCATTATTTCTTTATAATGTCTTTTTATTGAAAATTGAAAATCACCTTTACAAATATTTTCATTATACAAAGATAAAATATCTCTATTCTTATAAATTTTCAATATTTCTGATGTTAAACTTTGTTCAGTTGGTTCAACTATACATCCTATAGGATTAATATCTGATATTAAACAAGATGCTCCTACATTTTCAGTAAGCATTACAGGTACTCCATGACATATAGCTTCTAATGCAACAAATCCAAATGTTTCAAAGCACCTACTTGGCATTACCAACATATCTGCTTCACTAAATATATTTTCAATATCTTCATATGTATATACTCCATTAATTTGTACATTTTTTTCAAACTCATATGCTTTTGAATTATCTCCATAAATATTTAACATTATATTGTATGGAGTTAATCGCCTCATTGTATTTATTAAAATATCTGTACCCTTGTAATTGTCTATTTTACCCATATATAACAAGTTCAACTTATCTTGATATTTACGCCTTTTTCTCCTATCTATTATATCATTATGTGTAATAGGAATAACCTTTCCTACACTCTCATCAATATATTTATTGTAGATTTTTTCCGAAATCTTGCTATTAAATAAATACAGGTCTATATTCTTAAACATTTCTTCATAGTAACTATATAGGCCATTATATTTTGCCACTATTTCCTCTTCTATAGAATCTTCATCCTCTTTTTTCGTTGGTAAAATTGTTTTTCTATTAGAAAGTAATTTTTTTAATATATTTACTACTCCAATATTCTTTGCATATCTATATTGCGCACTTTGTAAAAACTTTATTTTATCAATACTATCTGCACACTGATTACATCTAGCACATTTATCTATATTTCTTTTTTCACACAAATTAAAATTATAATCTATAAAATTAACTTTCATACATAATCCGTAATAGTCATGAGTTGTAAATACAACTTTAATATTCATTTCTTTACAAACTTCAATAAACTCCTTATTTAATCCCATTAGTGTATGTAAATGGATAATATCAGGTTTTATTTTCTGCAAAAAATTATAAAACTCATTCTTATCACATCTCTTCATGAAAACACTGGGTTGTTTAACTCCATTTAATAATGGTACTGGTAAAGGATTTATATATTCATAAACTTCTATTCCATTAAAATTTTTATAATATTTTATTTCTACTCTTTTTCCATTCATTTTACCTGGAAAAAGAAGATACACCTCGTTATCCATTTTCACTTGGATTTCCATTAAATCTATTGAGTATTTGGTTAGTCCTCCACTTCTATACGGTGGTAATCCTAACGAATAATGTAATATTTTCAACCTTATTCTTCCCCCCTACTCTAAGAATAGAGTCTCATATTTATCGACAATATAATTCCAACTATATTTTTTTTCTATTCTCTCTTTCGCCTTATTGGCTAATTCCTCTAACAAATTTTCATCTAACTCTTCTAACCTGTCTAGTAGCTCTGAAAGGTTATTACTTTCTTTATTAAAGTATAATGCTCCATCTAAAGCTACTTCTCTATTAAAGCCAACATCTAGTAATAAATTTAAATCTGTAGATGCTAATGCTTCAAGTAAGGATGGATTTGTTCCCCCAACTTCATGTCCATGAAAATATCCATAAGCATTTTCTCTTATCTTCTTTAATAATTCTTGATTATACACCGTTCCTACAAACTTTATTCTAGGGTCTTTATCAAATCTTGTATTCTCTTTTAATTCTTCATAGAATTTATTCTTTTCAATATTAGTAATTATAACGAAATCTTTATTAGTTTTACTTTTCATAAATTCTTCTATCATAAGATGATAATTATTTTCAGGTACAAACCTTCCTACAACTAAGTAATATTCTTTTCTTTTAACACCTTTTTCTTTATACCATTGGATTAATGTATCATCATTATCACTTAATTCAGACTTCGATGTATCAGCTCCATATGCAATAAAAGTAGTATTAGGTTTATACTTTTTATAATCTTCTTTAATATATTTTTCTATATTAATTGAATCACATACTAACAAATCAGCATGTTTAACCATCAGCCTTTCAGATACTTTCCAATACTTCCTTATAACTACATTCCACTTAGCTCTCTTCCATTCATGTCCATCAGGATTTACCAACAATGTAATATTCATTTTCTCTAATTTTCTTTTGTAATATCCGATAAATGGTCCTATTCTACATGCTAATATATATATAATCGCATTCTTAATATTATTTTGTTTTATATACCTTATACATTCTTGTAATGCAGCTACATCGTAATATACCGCCTTAGCTGCTCCGATTTCAGGAACTTTTATATTGAAGCATCTTGAATTATTATACTCAAATTCACTATAGTCTTTTCCCATACAAGCGACATGATACTTTATTTCATCGCTCTTTCTATATTCAGTTAACTTATCTACAAAAGTTTCAAACCCACCATATTTAGCAGGAATACCTTTTGATCCAATTATAAAAATATTTTTCATTTTTCCCCTCCTAGCAAGCATTCTTATCTCCAAATAATACAAAAAATGTTTTATATATCAATTTTATATCTAACCATAAACTTCTTTCCCTGACATATTTAACATCAAGCTTCATCCAGTCTTCAAATTCGATATTATTCCTGCCCATAACTTGCCAATAACAGGTAAGCCCTGGTTTTACTTCTAATCTTTCTAACATCCAATCTTCAAACTGTTCAACTTCTCTTGGCAAGCTCGGACGTGGCCCAACAAGGCTCATATCACCTTTTAATACATTTACTAACTGTGCAAGTTCGTCTATACTAGTTTTTCTTATAAATTTACCTATTTTAGTTATTCTAGGATCGTCTTTAATTTTAAACATAGGTCCTGACATTTCATTTTGTGCTTCAAGCTTTTTTTTAAGTTCTTCAGCATTTAATACCATAGATCTAAGCTTGTACATTTTAAATTCTTTTCCATTCAAGCCTACTCGTGTTTGTGAAAAAACAATCGGTCCTTTAGATTCTAATTTTATCAATATTCCAACTATTACTAATATAGGGCTTGCTAAAATTAATCCTATCAAAGATCCAATTATATCGATTGCTCTTTTCAAAAAACTATATACATTTTTTTCCTCTTTTACAACAACTTCAATTTCTTTTTTCATTGCTAAATTGTTCATTTTCCCCAACCACCTATATTTTATTTTACTTTTACAAAATAAAAACCACTATTTATCAAATAGGGGTTTATTACAACTTATTACTTTAAATATTTCTAAATAATTTTTCATCCTTTTAAAACATTAATTATTAAATTATATATTATTATGTAAAAATATTATATCACAAACGTAAATTTCATAGAACCTCTAATTTTTATCTCAATCTTCACATTTTTACTTATTTTGGATGTTTGTAAATCTAATTTTGTCATTTTTTTTATTTTTTTGTAGCTACTTAGGTCTATTGTTCCATTATAAGTATTTTTTCTATTACTTTTCTGTTTTTTTTTAAATTAAATTTAATCTTTCTCTCTATGCATTGCAGCATTTGTCGATTTTTTTTAGTTTTTTATACAAAAACAAGGATCAATATATAATTATATCTATCGTTATCAAAAATTAATATTTATTTATTTATTTGTACTAATTCCCAAATTATAAAAAATACTATCCCTATTATTAATCAATATATCTATAATTTGAGTTTCTATCCCATTTGTATTACTTAATAATACAAATGAATGACTTCTTGTCGCTAATGCTGATGATAAGGCATCTCGGAAATCTAATCCTGATGCTATATATATTAGTATTTTTTAATTCTGCTTCAAAAGCTACTAAATACATTTGCATTAGTAATATATCTATTACTACCTCCCAGTCTTTCTACATTAGGTATCTGATTTGCTAAGCCTTCTGATACACCTCAAATTCCTCCTACAATATAAGTCTTATTTACACCATTATTTTCATATAATTACTAACATCTGATGATAGACTATTAGTCTCAGTTAATAAAATCGGCATTCCTTTCATAGCTACTACTGCTGAAATTGATAATCCATCTGCCATTGCCACTTCTCCTATTGTAGATCCTAATTCATTAGCAACTAAAATTGAGGTATTACATTCATTTTTCCCTCCAACTCTCTTACTTGATATACCTATATTGGAAAGCTCACCTTCTAATGATGATAGTATTTTTCCTAACCTATCTAATTATTTCACTTTTACCTCTTTACTTCTTTTATTACAGTTAAGTTAATTATTTAATCTTATTAAACAATAAATTATTGTTCTTCCCATGTTAAATTGAACAAAAAAATTTAAGAGGCACAATTCTGCGCCTCTTAAATCAACCTTTTATTTATTAATCGTATATGCATCTACTGTATTTAAACTTTTTCACTAGCAAAGCTATCACTCTTACGCAGTAAATTATATTCTAATCACTAAGTTACCTTTTACTTCATAATCAGCTAATTATTCATCTTATCTTAATGCGACTAATTATATCCTTTTGGATTATTGCTTTGCCATCTCCAAGAGTCTTCACACATTTCCTTAATTCCTCTTTCAGCAGTCCATCCTAATTCTTCATTAGCTAACTTTGGATCTGCATAGCAAGTTGCTATATCTCCTGGTCTTCTATCCACTATTTCATATGGTATTTCTCTACCTGATGCTTCTGCGAAAGCTTTAACAACATCAAGTACTGAATATCCATTTCCTGTTCCTAAGTTATAAGTTACAAGCCCTGGATTAGTTTTTAACTTTTCAAGAGCTTTAACATGACCTTGAGCTAAGTCAACAACGTGAATATAATCTCTTACCCCTGTTCCATCATGAGTTGGATAGTCATTTCCAAATACTCTTAATTGTTTTAATTCTCCAACTGCAACCTTTGTTATATAAGGCATTAAGTTGTTTGGAATTCCATTTGGATCTTCTCCTATAGTTCCACTCTTATGAGCTCCTACTGGATTGAAGTATCTTAAAATAGCTACATTTAATTTTGGATCTGCTTTTGCGATATCTCTTAGCATATCTTCTATCATAAGCTTAGTTCTTCCATATGGATTTGTTGCTGAAAGTGGAGAATCTTCTGTTATTGGAACAATTTTCGCATCTCCATAAACTGTTGCAGAAGAACTAAATACAAAGTTCCTACAATTATACTTTCTCATAAGTCTTAACATTACTAATGCACTAGTTATATTATTGTAATAATACTCAAGTGGTTTTTCTACAGATTCACCTACTGCCTTAAAAGCTGCAAAGTGAATTACTGAATCTATATCATTTTCTAAAAATACTTTCTCTGCTTCTTCTTCATTAGTTAAATCTACATTATAAAACTTAGTAGTTTTCCCTGTTATCTTTTCTATTCTATCCTTTACTAATTCCTTACTATTACTTAAATCATCTGCTATTACAACATCAAAACCTGCATTTAAAAGTTCTACTGTTGTATGACTTCCTATGTACCCCATTCCTCCAGATACTAAAACTGCCATTTCTAATACCTCCACATATTTTATTTTCAATATCATTATATACTAATATCATCTAATGTAAAATAACAGTTTTGCCATTATTTATAAATATATTGATAATGAGCTTATATACTCATTCTGTAAAATTTGCATTAGTATCTATGATTTGCTTTATTAAATAACCTTTTTATATGATATAATACATATATTACTATTTTTATGGGGTGGGTTATGACAAAAAGAAAGCGAAAGAAAAAATACTCTATTGGTAAGAAAGTATTATTAGGATTTCTATCTTTTATATGTATTTTAGTTTTAGTTGGATCTATCGTAATAATAAATCTATCCTCTAAAATTAATACTGTAGAAATTGATAGATCTTTTGTAACAGATACAGGAAAAGAACCTATAAAAGAAGAAAAAGATGTAATAACTATTGCACTATTAGGTTCTGATTACTCTGGTACTGAAATAGGTGCGTCAGATGCTACTATGATTTTATCAATAGATACTAAGAAAAATAATATTAAGCTTTTATCTCTTATGAGAGATATATACTTAGATCTTCCTGATGGAGGAAAGCAAAATTTAAATTATACACTGGTTGATGGTGGTCCTGAATTATTACTAAAAACTATAAACTATAATTTTAATCTTCAAGTTGATAAATTTGTTCATGTAAGCTTACATACACTTCCTATAATTATAGAAAAGCTTGGTGGTGTAGAACTTGAAATAACAAATGAAGAGTTAAATTTTATTAATGGTTATATAAAGAATATTGATTCAGAAAACGGGACAATAACTGAGCCATTATATGGTTCTGGTAAACAATTGTTAAACGGAACTCAAGCAGCAGCTTACTGTAGAATTAGGTATACAGAGGGAAGAGATTATAAAAGAACTGAAAGACAAAGAGATGTATTGTCTGCAATCTTTGATAAATTTAAAAATATAAGTATTACTGAAGTTCCAGGATTAATCAACGATTTACTACCTTTAGTTTCAACAAATATGACTACATCAGAAATGCTTTCTATAGCTACTAAAGCTTTAGGTACTGGCGTTTCTAATATAGAACAAGGAAGATTTCCGTTAGATGAGCATCATTATGCTGAATGGACAGATATGTATCACATGATCGTTGATATCGATGCTACTACTGAAGAAATACATAAATTTATTTATTCTAAGTAAAGTGGTCACATTCACTGAAATTATAGATTTATAAAATAGTAGATATAGTTACCTTTGATAAAGTTATGGTGACTTTTAGTGAGATGAACGCTACCTTTCGTCAAGCAACGGATTACTTGTGTAATAGCGATGTCCACCTTCTGAGAAGTGAGATGTTAGATAGCATTATACATAAACTATTATATTATTATAGGGGGTATTTATGAGAGAAAAACATAGTAAAAAAAAGAAAATGAATCCTTGGGTGAAAGGAAGTTTGATAATAGTTTCAATCTTAGTTTGTATCTTTCTTATAGGCGCTTTCACTGTCTATAGAACCCTTGGAAAAATGCAACAAGTTTCTGTTGATACATCTGATTTGAGTATTAACTATGAAGAAATTCAAGAATTTGAAAATCATGAAGAAATAATTAATATAGCTTTATTTGGTATCGACTCTGAAGATGGTGTTGCTGGTAGATCTGATGCTATTATGGTAGCTACAATTGATCCTGTTCATAATAAATTAAAGCTTACATCTATTATGAGAGATTCTTATGTTAATATTCCTGACATAGGAATGGACAAGATAAATCACGCTTATGCTTTTGGTGGACCTCAATTAGCTATTAAAACTATAAACGAAAACTTTGGTTTAGATATAACTGATTATATGTCTGTTAATTTTACATCTTTACCAATTATCATTGATATACTTGGTGGAGTTGAAATTAATATAACAGATGAAGAAGTTTCTCATATTCCTGGAATAAACTCAGCAGGAACTTATAACTTAACTGGTGATCAAGCACTATCATATTCAAGAATAAGATATGCAACTGGCGGTGATTATATAAGAACTGAAAGACAAAGAACTGTTCTAAATGCTTTATTTAATAAAGCATCAACACTTTCAGTAACAGCTCTTCCTGGATTATTAAACGAGGTATTGCCACATGTTCAAACTAGCATGAATGCTTCTGATATATTATCCTTAGGAACAAAAGCATTAGGTTCTGTATCTAACGGTTTAGCACAAGATAGATTCCCTAGAGATGGTTATTGTGAAGGTACTATGATAGATGGTATTTATTATTTAGCTTTTGACCAAGCTACAGCAAAAGAACAAATTATGAGCTATATCTTTGATGATGTGAGATAGTCGCTACGCGATGTTATGGTCTGCCTTCGCAGAAGTGATGGATTGCTTTGCAATGGTTATGGTTTCCTTGCGGAAAGATTATGGTCACCTACGGCTAAGTAATGGATTGCTCCGCAATGGTTATAGTCTGCTTGTGCAGAGGTTATGGTTTCTTTCAGAACGTAATGGATTATTTCGTAATAGTTATGGTCTGTTTTCGCAGAAGTTATAGTTTTCTTAGAGAAAAGCAACATAATATGGCAGTAAGTAAGCTTGTTTTACGCAAATCTACTTACTGCCATTTACATTAAGTTAAACTAAATTTTTCTTTGCTGTATTTATACTTGCTAACAACATTCTTTTTACACTGAAACAATTATTGTATACTTCTTTAACTTTATTATCATCTAACATTTCGTTATCTTTTATGATATCAAGCCAATATATACTCTCACTACACTCTTTAATTGCAATATGCAGTTTATGTATAAAACCTTTTTTACTCTCTGCATAATTTGCTTCCCTGATATTAGCACCTATACTAGTGCAAGATTTTTTCAATTGGTTTGATATAACAAATTCATTTTTATTTACTAATTCATTGCTAATATAAATAGAATCATCTGCGATTATCTTACTAAGCTGTAATAATGATAAACTCTTCATAATATCCTCCTAACTAGCTTATATTATGAATCTCTCCATCTTCTACCTCTTCTAATCACTAGCGAAGCTAATCCACCAACTACACAAAGTGGACAATCACCTTTCACCTCACGAAACCATCACCTTACTGTAGGTAACCATCACTTTTGACGAAGTCAAACCATCACCTCCATAAAGTGGACCATCACTTCACTGTTAGGTGACTAAAAATGGTCTTTACTATTTTTGCACAAGCTTCTCCATCTCCATATGGATTCGCTGCATGAGCCATTTTTTTGTAAGCTTCTTTATCATTAACTAGTTCATTTGCTATATTAAATATTGTTTCTTTATTAATCCCTGCAAGTTTTACTGTCCCTGCTTCTACAGCTTCTGGTCTTTCTGTTTCTGTTCTTAAAACCATAACAGGCTTACCTAGTGCTGGTGCTTCTTCTTGAATTCCACCTGAATCTGTCATTATTAAATAGCATTTTGACATGAGATTTGCAAAGTCTACATATTCTAAAGGTTCAATTAAGTGTATCTTCTCTTCAATACCTTCGAAACTACTTTTGGCAAGTTCTCTTATCAATGGGTTTCTATGCATTGGGAAAATTATTTGTACTTCTTCATTTTCTTCTGCAAGACGTCTAACAGCTGCAAATATATCTTTCATTGGTTCTCCCCAATTTTCACGTCTATGTGCTGTTAAAAGTACTACCTTATTATTTATAAAATCTATATTATTTAATGTATCATCTTGGAATTTATGATTTTTATCTATTACGCTTAAAAGTGCATCTATTACAGTATTTCCTGTTATGTAAACATTCTTTGTAATATTTTCTTTTTCTAAATTTCTTCTATTACTTTCTGTAGGTGCAAAATGTAAAGTTGTTATTGCCCCTGTTAGTTTCCTGTTAGCTTCTTCTGGGAATGGAGAATATATATCCCCTGTTCTTAATCCAGCTTCTACATGTCCTATAGGTACTTGATTATAAAAAGCAGCTAATGCTCCATTTAATGTAGTTGATGTATCTCCATGTACTAGCACTATATCTGGTTTACATTCTTTTATTACTTTATCTACTCCAGTTAATACTTTATTTGCTACATCTATAATAGTTTGACCATGTGACATTATATTTAAGTCATATTGTGGCTTTACATTAAATATTTCTAAAACAGCATCTAACATTTCTCTATGTTGTGCTGTTACACATACTATTGACTCAAATCTATCATCTTTCTCTAATAACTTTACTAAAGGACACATTTTTATTGCCTCTGGTCTAGTTCCAAAGACACTTAATACTTTGATTCTTTCCACGGTATTTCCTCCACAAACTTCAATTTATTTTAATTATATCATTGTCTTAGTATTTTATATATAACTTAACTTCTATCCCCTACAGGTAATTTTATAATTTTTACATATATTATAATATTTTATCAACTTTCATATCTATTATATAATTTTATTTCTACTTAATTATTATATTATTTAATCAACCTGAAACCTATATTTATTGTTAACGTTTTTATATAACATAAGTTAATTTCTAACATTATTTAAACAGGTACCTATTTTATTATTACCATTGATGAAATCCATATATCATGATATTATTAATACAATTATGCTAAAAAACAAGCAATTATTTTTAATTATTAATCAATTTTTAAGAAAAGGATGTTATACAAATGAAAAAAAGCACAAAAGATTCAATTGTAATAGGTTTTGCGCTATTCTCTATGTTTTTTGGCGCAGGAAACCTAATTTTCCCTGGATTTTTAGGCAATGGCTTAGGTTCAGACTTTTTACTTGGAACTGTTGGCTTTGTAGTAACTGGAGTTGGACTTCCATTACTTGCAATAGTAGCATGTTCTAAAGGTGATGGAACATTCGAAAGTATTGGAAATAGAATAGATCGTAAATTTATATTAATATTCACAACTATTCTTTTCTTAGCTATAGGTCCACTTATGGCTGTACCAAGAACAGCTGCAACAACCTTCGAACTTTCAGTTAATCCATTTTTACCAAATGTACCTGCAATAGTCGCAATTACAGTTTACTTTGCAATAAATTTATTCTTCGTATTAAAGAAATCTGCAATAGTTGATACTATAGGTAAATTTTTAACTCCGGCACTACTTATCTTACTAATAGTGCTTATTGTTAAAGGAATGGTTTCTCCAATTGGTGAAATAATAAGTACTAATGCTTCATCAGTACTTTCAAGCTCACTAATTGAAGGATATCAAACTATGGATGCTTTAGGGGCACTTCTTTTCGCATCAATAGTTACTACTTCATTAAAAGATAAAGGATATAAAGGTAAAGAAATGCCTAAGATGATATTTAAATCAAGCTTAGTGGCAGCTATTGGACTTGCTTTCGTATATGGAGGGCTAATGTACATAGGAGCTCAAACCTCTGGATTAGTATCTCAAGAAATAGGTAAAACAGGACTTTTACTTCTTATATCTGAAAGTGTTTTAGGAAAAGTTGGACCTGCTATAATAGGATTAGCAATGGGATTAGCTTGCTTAAGTACTTCTATAGGACTAGTAAGCGTGGGTGCTTCATTCTTCGAGGAGATTTCAAAAGGTAAGTTATCATATAATTTAAATGCTATAGTTATTACTATTATAAGCTTAGGTGTTGCAACACTTGGTGTTGATAAGATTGTTGCATTATCTGGACCAGTACTTAACTTACTATATCCTGTTTCAATAACAATAATAGTTACAACACTTATGTCAAAATACTTAAAGAATATGAAGGCTGTAAGACTTGGTATATATACATCACTTATATTCTCATTATTATTATTAATACCAGGACTAAACCTATCATTTTTACCTTTAGCAGACCTAGGTTTTGGATGGGTAATACCTACTATATTATCAATAGTAATTGGGTTATTTATATTTAAAGAAAAAGAATGTGAATCAACACTTAAAAATATAGCGTAATAAAAAAATATCCCAGCTTGTCAAAGCTGGGATTATATATTATTTCTTATAATTTAATTTTATATTAATACTTATCTATAAAATCACTTTATCTTTATTTTAGTAAACCATAACCTTAACGGAGTTTACCATCACTTTTGCCTTAGCAACTCATAACCTTGCCAAAAGCAAGCATCATTTTTCTAAATTCACCCTAAAACGTATCTGATAATGATTTTAAGTATTCAATAAATCCATCTCTTAACTCTGGTTTTCTTAAAGCATATTCTACAGTTGCTTGTAAGAACCCTAATTTATCACCAACATCGTATCTTCTACCTTCGAAATCATAAGCATACATAGCCTCTTCTTTTACTAATTGAAGAAGTGCATCTGTAAGTTGGATTTCTCCACCTTTTCCTGGTTTAGTTTCTTCTAATATTTCAAATATTCTTGGTGTTATTATGTATCTTCCAAGAATAGCAACATTTGATGGTGCTTCTTCTACAGCTGGTTTTTCAACTAAGTTTTTAACCTTATAAACTCTATCTTCTATATGAATTCCACCAACTATTCCATACTTATTTACATCATTAGGATCTACTGTTTGAACCCCTAGTACTGATGTTTTATATTCTCCATAACAATCTATAAGTTGCTTTAAGCATGGTTTTTCATCATTATAAACAACATCATCTCCAAGAAGTACTGCAAATGGTTCATTACCAACGAAAGTCTTTGCACAAAGAATTGCATGACCTAACCCTCTTGGTTCTTTTTGTCTTATAAAGTGGATATTAACCATATCTGATATTTCTCTTACCATTTGAAGCATTTCTTGCTTTCCTGATTTTTCAAGTTCCATTTCAAGTTCTACAGATCTATCAAAGTGGTCTTCTATACTCTTTTTATTTCTTCCTGTTATTATAAGTATTTCTTCAATTCCTGATGCTACACATTCTTCTATTATGTACTGTAAAGTTGGTTTATCTACTATTGGTAGCATTTCCTTTGGTTGTGCCTTTGTAGCTGGTAAGAATCTTGTTCCTAATCCTGCTGCTGGTATGATGGCCTTTCTTATCTTATTACCCATACTTTTACCCCCTAAGTTATACATTATTTCTATTATGTTAAATACTATTATATTATACTTGTTTATTTTTATAAATACTTATTTAATCTTCTAATTAGTTTTATTGTAATCTTTTAACTCTAGATATTATCTTAAACATTATGAATACTGCTAATGCTACTCCAAATACAATCAATACTATTTCCCATTCTATAATATCATCATTATTATTAACTAATAGCTCTTTATCATACTTTTCAAATTTATCTATATATTCATCAAGGACATTATTTTTTTCATTATTACTAATATTTAAATCACTTTTAGTATCCAAGTTACTATCTATTTCATTATTAAATATATCTTCATTTATATTTGTATTATTTTCAGTATCACTTATCACAATTTCATTTTCATCTAAGTTATTAATATCCTCAAATATTTCTGCAACATTTATAGCATAATTACTCTCTCTATAATTTGAATATATTTGCATTAATGAATTAGTATCACCTTCATATAAAATATTATTATTATTCTTATCAATTAACGATATACTTAAATCACTTAAATCAACATCCAAATCTAAATTCATTATTTTCGCTATATCCATAATATTATCGTACACAGTATAATACTTAAGAAAATTTATATCTTCATCATTGTTTTGGACAACTTCCTTAATATCATTAACATTATTCTCTATTTCTTGAAAATCTGATTCTGAAATTTCTATATTCTCTAAATACTCAACTATATTTTCACTATAATCTTCGTTAACTCCAAGATTGACTAAAGCTTCTTCTATATAAGATAAATCTCCAGCAAAAACATTAACGCTAAAGATAAATATAAATATAAATAAACTAATACTACTTTTTATAATTTTTCTCATATCAATACTCCTTCTATTTTTCTAAAGTATTACCATTAATAGGATTGTCTTAAACTTATTTAAATACTGTAATAAAACCTTCACATTAAAGAAGGATTAAGTAAAGCAACTAAAAAAGAAACCTAAAGGGAGTTACCCCTCTGGTTTCTTCTACTTCATATATTTTATAGGTTTACCCATCCAATCAAAATCTCCGCAATGAATTAGCTTTCCTTCTTCATCATAATATTTGCCATATTTTATTCTCCCTCTTCTATCAACATATCCTAAGGAAGATTTCCATAATTTCAAAACTTCTATTCCAACAACTGCTTGAAAGTTTCCTTTCCATCTCAATTGACCATTTTCGTAAAAATATTTTCCATATCCGTGTGGGCTTCCATAAACAAAATTGCCTTCATATTCTAATTTTCCATTATCATAATAAGATCTGCCATATCCATGTGCATACCATTTATCTGAATAATATCCCTTACCTTGAATATATTCTCCTTCATATATAAGTTCTCCATCTTCGTAAATTCTACCATTTAGTGATTCAGTATTAATATTTATAAGTCCTATATCCCTTTCAATTTGGTATCTTAATTGCTTTTCAATTTTCCTACTTTTTAAAACATCAATCTCATAAAATGAATCTTCATCAGTTTTTATACTTTTCTTATCTACTTTAACCTTTTTTTCTATAGGATCCTTAAGTATGCTTTTTGGTACAATTGATAATCCCATTGAAATCATCTCCATTCATTTTAAAAATAATTAAACAATCTCAGAACCGCTTGTCTATATTTAAATAATTAACATTTTTACTGTTTTATAAACATTGTTTTTCAAAAAAATAAATTAATTTTAAACTTAAAAAACAGGCTCAAAATGAGCCTATTTTTAAAAGCTGTGCATTATCATAACATTTGTATTAGTATTTGTATTAGGCGCTACTTTTGCAAGTAATTCATCAGCTAAAACATTTAAGTTATCAGCCCAATTAGTACCCACGCAATACTTAACATTTACTCCGTAAATACTTGTACCATTATAATAACTACCTGTTTCTGATAAATACATTTCATCTATCAGATTAGCTATATATTCTAAGCAATGAGACCAGCTTTCGAAACTTGCATAACCACCATTTCTTGACTTAATACCACCTAAGTTATTATTATATACTGCTAAAGAAGATCTTCCATGACCTGATTCTTCCATATTAAGTGCCATTAAAAATATAGCGTTAACATTATACTTTTGTTCCATCTCATAATAATCTTCTGCTAAGGCTTGAAGGTTGTTTCCTTCTAGCATTTTATAAATTTGCTCCTTAGATAAATTACTTATTTCTCTTAAGTTATCTGGATTATATGTTACTTCTTTTATTTTTTCTTTTATTATTATTTCTTCTGGGACTTTAATTTCATTTTGGAAATACCTTAAATAATCTTCATAATATCCTGGTATAATTTTCATAGCTGCTGATACTGATAATTCATTTATTCCTAAAAACATAATAGCTATGAACATACATGATAAACACTTTAATAATCTCACTATTTTCAATCCTTCCTTATATTATTATTCAATACCTATTTTTAAGTATTACCACCAATTTTAATATTAATCATTTTATTGTAAAATTTTTCCTAAAGTTTTTTTAACTTATCATTAATTATTTATATCTATAATAGGAAATACTACTTTTTGAAACTAATCTAATTTTTATGGAGGTACAATTATGAAAATAACTTTTAATGGCGATCCAATCACCTTAGTTGGGAATCCCTTAAATGTGGGTGATGATGCTCCTAACTTTTTAGTAGTTGATAATACTTTGAAAAACGTAACTTTGAAAGATACCTCTGGAAAGAGAATATTTGTTGTAGTTCCTTCTATCGATACTTCAGTCTGTGATATGGAGGTTCGTAAATTTAATGAAAAGGCAGCAAGTCTTGACGATGTTACTGTATATGTAATATCTATGGATTTACCATTTGCTCAAGTTAGATGGTGTGGCGCTGCAGGAATAGATAGAGTTATAACTCTTTCTGATTATAAGCAAAAAAGCTTTGGTAAAAACTATGGAACATTAATAGAGGAATTTTGTTTCTTAACTAGAGCAATATTTGTAGTAGATGAAAATAATAAGATTACATATGTAGAATATTGTAAAGATGTTATAGATGAGCCTGATTACGAATCAGCTTTAAATGCAGTTAAATAACTTTTATATTTGATGTAATTATGAGTATCAAAGAAAAATTTCATGAATTTGAAGAACATCATCACAAAAAAAATTAGCCCATGAAATTGATAGGTCTATAAAAAAAGATTTAAAAGAAAGATAAAGACTTGCAGAAGCAGCTTTTCCTGATTTGAAAAAAGAAATAAAACATGATTACAAAGAAACTAAACATAAGTATATTATATACTTTGTTATCAAAAATAAAAATATGCCTTCGGAGTTATTTTTATCTTCCGAAGGCATATTCATATTGATGTATTTTTTATAAAATAGAATTATTTTTTCTTTTTAGAAAACATAAATATTCCACTACCAATTATTATAATTGCAATTATTATTGTTATTCCAAAATAAACACCTTGTCCTGTTGTTGGTAAGTCATTCTTTCCACCATTCTCTAATCCATTTTGTATATTCTGATTATTTGATCCTTCTGATGTGTTTTCAGATTGTCCTGGAATTTCTGGATTAACTGGTGTTCCTGGTTTATTTTCATCAACTGGTGGTTGTGAATCCACATTAATTTCATTTACAATAACTGTAATAACTAATTCTTTAGCTTTATTTCCACTTTCATCTTCAGCAGTATATGTTATTGTATATTTACCTGATTTAGTTGTATCTATCTTTTCTATAACTTTACCATTGCTATCCATTATAACAACTTTTACTGTTACATCTATATCTAAGTTATCTTTAGCAGTAACTTCTGGAACTTCAAAGTTTGCCCCATTTTCAAGTGTTATATTTAACTGTCCATTATACTCTATTACTGGTGCTTCCTTATCATCCTTTTCTAATTTAGAGAATACACTATTAAATTCATCAGTATTTGGAACTATAACTGCAATATAATGACTATTTGTTCTTTCTAATAATCTAGCTATAATTCCTTTCTTATCTAATCTAATAGAATACTTTTGAGTTCCATCATTTAAAACAGTTCTATTTAATACCACAACTTTATATTTATTTTGTGCTTGTTCAACAAACTTATTTAAAGATACTATATTTTCTGTTTCATATGTCATTGGTGATTCTTCTGTTCCATTACCACCAACATTAATTATATCATTTGGTAAAGATATTTCAGGATTTTCTGGATTTTCCGGAATCTCTGGAACATCTGGCTCACTTGGATTTCCTGGGTTCTCTGGTTCACCTGGAATCTCTGGTTTTTCTGGTTCTACTGGCACTTCAGGTTTTTCCTCTACTACTAAAGTTGCTGTTACTTCATCTGCTTTATTACCAAATCTATCAGTAGCATTATATTGTATTGTGTAAGTTCCAGCTTTATTAAAGTCATAATCTCCACTTACTTCTACTTGAATTTCTCTACCTAAATAATCAAGAGCACTAACTCCATCTAATAAGTCAACCTCTTCACCAAGAGTAGTATTAATAGTTTTATTAGTTACTTTTATTACTGGCTTTTGAACATCTGCCGTTGGTTTTGCCTCAACAATTACAGTTGTATCTAATGTTGCTACTTCACCTTCACTATCCTCTACTGAATAGCTTATATTATATGAACCAACTTTATCAGTCTTAACTTCATTCTTAGTTACAGTAATTCTAGATTTATCTATTTCACCGTCTTCATCATCAGTTGCTATAACATAGTCAAGAGGTTCAAAGTTATCATCTTTAGATATTACTATCTTACCTTCAATAACAGATGGATGATTTGCAAGCACTAGTTTAGGTGCAGAATTTAAAGTTAATACATTATTATCTATATTTACTATATCATTGCCACTTACTTGCTTGTTAGTATCATTTAATAAATAACTATAAGCTATTCCATTTTCATCGCTACTAGGAGTGATTTTATATTTTAAAGATCCTCCTTCAACTTTATTCATATCAATTTCTAATATTTCTAATTTCCCAGCCTCTTTGTCTAAAGCTTCAGTAGAAACTACAAAAATATCCATAGATTTCTTATCGCTACTTATCTTAACATTACTCTTTAAATCTTTATCGTCAGAAGATACTAACCACTTTATAGTATCTTCTGCAAAAGTTACATCTCCATCAATCTTAACTCCCAGTTGTAATGATTTTACAACTGGTACTAAGTTATCTAATGAAATCTTAACTGTATCTTTATCAACTTTTTCAACATTCAGATTTACAGAAGCATTAGCCTGATCTTGATCAGAATTTGCATTTGCTAAACTACTTTTTGTATATATAAATGCTCCTATAACAGCAATAACTGCTACAAATAAAGATATAATCTTTTTCTTACTACTTATCTTTCTCATGCTATTCTCCTTATAATTATCTCTTATCTGTAATTCTATTTAATACAGCCTCATCAAGTTCTATTGCTCTCATATTTTTAGAAGTTAGTGTTCTCGTACTATTTCCACCACTTAAGCTTATTTCCGGTAATACATCTGGTACTTCTAATTTGAAGGTATCACTTACCAATCTTTGTCCACCTTCAGTTGCATCTGCACTATCAGTTCTGTAAAGTTCTGCAAATATCTTTTCATTATCATTCATAAATGTCGTTGCATCTTGTGGCTCTACCCAATAAATCCAAGTTCCTTCAGCTATTTCTTCTAATTCACCATTATCAGGTACCTCAGCCATAAGTATTCCATTATAATTATCTGCAATATGCTCTTCATTTTGATTTAAAACTAAAGGCACATTAAATGCAGGATTTCCTCTATACTCACCAGTTATTATTATTGAACCTGCTGGTATTGATTTTTCTTCATTTTCATCAGTATCTGGATTATCAACTACATAAACAAATTTTTCTTTTAATATTCCAATACCATTTTCGTAATTAATGTTATCTTTAGATACTCCAATTTCTATGTTGTCCCCTGGAGGAGTTAGAAGTTCTAATTCAGCTGCAGATATATTCTTAGTTCCTAAAGCAGTAATCTTAACATATCTTGCATTATATGAATTAAGCTGATTTCCACCAGTAACCCCTTCTTTATCAAAGTATATTGTAGCTGTAGGGTTATCTACACTTAAGCTTAAAGTTCCTTCTTTAGCTGTTGTCCAGTTAACTCCATCTTTACTTACTTCAATCTTATATTTATTTAAAGCCGAATCTGCTATTGCATTTTTCTTAAATATGAAACCTGATGTAGTTGTAGGAGCTGTATATTTAATACCAACTAAAGTCTTAATTTCTGTAGTATCTAATATTAAATACGGATTGTTATTTGGATTCATTTCAACTCCGTGAACAGAATTATTATACTCTGATTTACTTAACATTCTACCTTCGTAAGCAGTAGTATTATCGTCATCTAAAGCAAGTCTTAAATCTTCATTTCCTTCACATGAATGAATATCATTATGTGCTTCATCTATACTTATAGTATTAGTAGTTAATATAGTATTAGACTTAGCAATTCCACCATCATGTCTTACCTTAACAGTTCCTAATTCTACAGTATTTGTTGGATTTAAGTTATAGTCATAAGCTATTGCTGAATAAGTAACTACTCTGTTATTAATATTATCAACAACATCAGTATAGATAGTTTCCTTATTATCTTTATCTCTTAGAATAAATCCACACGGTTTACCATTTCTATAAATTTCATATCCTAGAATATTATCATCACTCTTATCTACAGATAAGTTTATAGTAACATTTTTATCATTTACATAAGAACCATCTGTAATTAGATTGCCCTTAGAATCTGTTCCAAACTCTGCTGAAAGTGTAGTTCCTTGAGCCATATCTGCAGTTCCTGCCATTCTTCTTCTTCTAGCTTCATCATTAATATATTGAATCTTTCTAGTCTCTTTAGGGAATTGAGCTACATATTGTAAAGTTGTCGCATTTGCTACTATTCCATGAGCTTCATAGAAGTCAGTTAAATCTTTTCCTACAGCTTTTGAAGACATTCTTATTAACCATTGGTCTCTATCTCCATTGGATCTTTCTTCTGGTGTCATTTCTCTGTATGCTCTATTTAATTTTGCATAGTATGAGTCATTACTTAAATCTGCATCATTATCTGTAAATAACATCTTATAAGTACTGTCATCCTCATATGCTAAATATGGTTGCCATAGCATGTTTACTACAACAGTTCTATCAGTAGATAATCCTAAAGTATTTGAAGTTACCTTTTTATATAAATCATCCATTGCTGAAGCATATGGACTATCTTCATCTAACATAGTTCCTGTTATTGCTGTCATTAAGTTATTACTTGTTTCTGGATAAAGTCTATCTCCAATATCCATACAGTGACCCATTTCATGGCCTATTAACCCTCCATAAAGCTTAGCTTCATCAGCATTTATAACATTTCCTGCATCATCAAATTTGTAAGGAACACCTTGAATATAGTGTGCTGAACCAAATCCAACACCGATATGATGGCTTGATGCATATGCCGCTGCCCCCATCATCATTCTTTGATATTTAATATTTAATCTTGTAAGTGGTGCTCTGTGCTTTCTGAAGTATGCTTTATCTTCCTCATCAATTGTGCCATTTCCATTGAAGTCCTGAACTTCTTCAAATACACCTTTCTTAGCAAAACCAACTTGTACTTCTTGTTCCCAAGCTAAAAGTGCATTGTAAACTCTCTCTACTTGAGCTTCTGTATTACCTTCTAAGCCACTTTCTATACCCTTTAATATTTCTGATGCCGGTAAAGTAAGAGTGAATCTATCTCCTTCAATATCTGTTGTGTTTAAAGGTGATGTTTGCTCATCATAAAGATATATATTCTTTACCTTATCTTCATCACTAACTTGTGTCGGATAAAGAGTCTTAATATCTGACATATATGTTTTTAATTCTGAAATATAAGTTCTAATTTTATCCTTAACTTCATTTTCTTTAGAAGTATCATTTATTAAGTTATTAACATTTAAATGAGGAATTTCAGTAACTCCACTTAAACGTATCTGTACATCTGCAGTTGTAGAACCTTGAGTAACTCTAGCCATAACTTGTCCACCTTTTTCTACATCAGCAGTACTAATTGTCGGAATAGTTATTTCAGTTCTACCTGGAGATATTGTGTATACCTTACTTATATATTCTCCTGGTTGTCCATAATTTTGTAAGAATACTATATCAACCTTTGTATTAGGGTCAGACGAACCCATGTATACTGTTATTTGCTTAGCTGTTCCATCATCATCAACTGAAGGTCTTGCAACACTTCCTAAAGATTGATAACTATTTTCCATTCCTAAAGATGGACCTTCATTATCAGTTCTAATACTTGCATCAAGTATTGTTATTTTTTCTGATACTCCCTTATCATTAAATAACTTTTGTGCAATATCTAATTCTTTTTCTAAAACAGACTTCTCTGGATGATATTCACCACATATAGGGTCTGGAGTATTTAATCTCTCTGCTAGCTCATCTAACATATCTTGAGTAACAGTGTCTTTAAGAACTAATCTTAAATCATCTTCGTATAAATCTTTTATATCATCTGCTAAGCTATCATACTCATAGAATTTAAGTTCTGATATTCTTTGTATACTTCCACCATATCCAGATGTATCTACCTTTATTTTATTTGTAGTTATTGGTTCTTTTAATTTTACAATATAATAATTATGTCCATTAGAAGACTTTTCAGCTACTGATTCTGTATAAACTACTTGTTTATCACCATTTTCATCCCAATAAGTAACCTTAACTTTATATAAGCCCATATAATTACCTTTTTCTAAAGTTCGTCCTATTCCTATTGATCCTATTGTATAAGTATCATCAAATGTAATCTCTGAACCTCTATCAGCCCCATAGCTAGCTCCTGTATCCCAGTCATTAACTTTCCATTCAGTAGTAAAATCTCCATCAACTAATGCATACTCAGAATCATACTGTAAAGCTGAATCACTACTTGCCCATCCATCAGCATCTAGCTTATTACGTACATCAATAATATGAGTAGTACCAATTTCATTTTCATCTGTAGGTCTATTTATAAGCTTGTACCCTGTCATTTCTGGTGGAGTCGTAGTAACTGTACTTGCTATATATGTATCAGACATCTTACTAGTTCCTAAATGGTTTGTAGCCGTAACTCTCACTTCATAAGCTGTGTTATCTTCAAGTCCATTAATTACGTAACTATGACTTCTAACTAATTTACTTTTATCTGGATTAGTAACTTCAGGACTATTTTCTGTTACCTCTATTCTATCCTCATTTGCCTTTATCCAATTCTTATTTGTATCACCAACTTTTCTATAATAAATATCAAAGTCTCTAGCTTGAGGATGATTTTCCCATGATACAGTAAAAGATTTAAATCCTTGTTCTGTAGTTAAATTTCTTGGTTTTTCTGGTGCCTGTATAGGAACAACTCTTATCTCAGATACTGTACCTTTATCTCCATTGTAGTAACTATCAATTAGATTAAAATCAGCATCAACATTATC
This sequence comes from Clostridium sp. NSJ-49, assembly GCF_014287725.1. NCBI lineage: Bacteria > Bacillati > Bacillota > Clostridia > Eubacteriales > Clostridiaceae > Clostridium > Clostridium sp. NSJ-49. The sequence continues at coordinate 34,524 of NZ_JACOOP010000012.1, forward strand.
AGCTATTCCATCAAATGCAGGATGTCCTTGAGCTTCTGGTTTACCTGTTTCAGCTTCATAACCACTTTCCCAATCACCATTTAATGATTGGATACTAACTCTATATAAATCATAAGGCTTGATATCCTTATCTAATATATTCAAACTAGTTTTGTTAGTTTGTAATTTTTTAGTTTGAGTTACATTTCCATTTTCATCTAGTTTTTCATACTTAACCTCATATGAAGTTACATTTGGTTGTGGTTCCCATGTTAAAGTTATTCTTTCATCATGTAGGTTTGTACAAGTTTCAACAGTCTTTATTTGAGGTCTATTCATATCTGGCTTAGGTATTTCTTTATAAACATTATTTAAGAATTCTATCTTAGCAATCTCTGATATATTTTTATTTCCTCTGTTTTCTGTTACATTAATAGATATTTTCTTAACAGCAACTTGTTTTCCAAGATCTATGACTATATCTCCATTTTCTGAAGTAGTAGCTCTAGCTTGACTTTCTTCTATTCCATATGACGCTATCTGAACTTCATTATCTCCAAATGGTATTTGTTCCTCATTTCCATTAGCATCAATATAAGTAATCCAACCCTTAGACGGAGCTCCCGCATTTTCATTGTTAGAAACCTTAGGGGCTTTTATTACTACTTGCTCCATATCAATAGTGCCACTATTTCTAGAAACACTAGATAAATCAAAATCTAACTTTAATGGATTTTTCTCCGATATAGGCCCATTAGCACTTTCTATAGCTATAGGTTTATCAGTATCAACTAATATTTCTTTAATATCCCCACCATCTGGTAGTAAAATATTTTCTCCAGTTATTATTATATTTTCCGGATTTATTATCGCATCTGTATCTACAACTATTGCCGCTCCTTGAATAGCACCAATGTTTTCATTAACATAAGTTAAATCAGCAATGTCTATATAACCATCTTTATTTAAGTCATATACAGCTTTGGCATTTGAATCAGCTTTTCCTAGGTTTTCAAATACTAGATTATAGTCTCCCATATCTATTATTCCATCACCGTTTACATCACCAATTAAAAATACTCCATTATAACTTGAAGATGATTTGCTACCACTTCCTAAGATAACTCTCTTAGAGTAGTTAATTATCTCTATATTATCTACCTTAGTATCTATGTAACCTTCACCATTTATTTCTGCACTATAAACTCCTAGTTCTAAACCTTCTATTATTACATGTAAGAAATAAAAATCATTTTGTCCATCCCCTAATGGTTGCTTTTTGGAGTTTAATTTTTCAATTTTATAAGATGCTCCATTATCAAATGTTCCATTTATATCATTTATTTTTGATATAGTTCCAACTTTAGTTCCTTCTTTAAAGATAGTAAAACTAATGTCACTTTCTGTATTGGCCTTGATAGGCATTGGAAAATTAATATCAAATTCAATTTTCCCCAAAGATTTTGGAGTGCTTTTAGAAGCAACCTTCTCAGTAATTGTTTCATTTGACTCAACTGCTTTAATTTCCTCAACTAATTCATTTGACTCAACTGTTTCATCTGTTTCAATAACTGAAGTTTCTTCTTCTAGAGGAGTTACTATTTCTTCTAAAGAGTTTTCAATGTCTTGTTTTCCCTCTTCTTCTGTTATAGAATCTTCAAAGTTGGTATCTTCACCAATTACATCTGTTTCTTCAATAGTAACTTCAACTTGATTTTCAGCAGTAATATCAGCATTAACCGTATCAGCATTGTTATCAAATGCATGAACAGCTTGAGCAGATAAAGTAGCTAAATTGGTCGTTGCTAATGCAGTCGCAATAGTTTTAGATATTATCTTCTTATTATTCATTATTTTCCCCATTCTCCTAAAATATACTAAAAAATTTATCGTATCATTTCATATTTTATCATTTTTTGATGTTATTCTCAATAATTTTCAGTAATTATTAGCTAAAATTATTATTTAATTAAATTTTTTCTTCAAACTTATCTTTTTATTTAAAATTAAATCTGTAAATAGTTTATATGTTTTTTTATTTTATTAAGTCCTTCAATATCATTCTACTTATAATACAAAGAGTAGATTTTTAGGTAAAAGTAGGGCCATTACTGACCCTAAACATTTATAAAATTTCTTTATAAAATATAAAAATGAAATTTAAATTATAAAATACAAAATTTTATTTTATAAATACTTAAGTAAATATATAACTTTTATTCTTTTTTACCTTTTCTATTTTTAACTAATCCTATTGCAGATGCCATAGCTATAAGTAAATATGATAACACACCTTTATCACCAGTATTAGGATTATCTACATTTCCTTCTGTCACTGGTCTTTGTACATTTTCTTCAACAACTTCATCTACTTCAACATCTGGTATTTCTATTTCAGATTTATTTGCTTTTTCTACTACTTTTCTCTTAATAGTAATTAAGTTTCCATCAATATCTACTACAGTATATTCTATGTCATGTTCTCCAACTGGCAGCTTACTTAAATCTACTGTTGGTATTATTACCTTATCTGTAATATCTCCATCTTCCATATCAGTTACAGTTACTCCAGCCATTAAATTAACTGTTTCACCTTCTTTTATTACTATATCATTTAGGCCTTCAATTACTGGTTCGTAGTTTGTTACTCTTACTACTCTATTTAATGTTATAGTATTTCCATCTGTATCTGTAACAGATATTAATAAGTTGAATCTCTTTTCTCGTCCAGTCGCTGGCTTACTTATCTTATCTACGATTTGTCCACTTTCTACATCTGTTATTACTACATCTATTGTAATATCCTCTAATGTATCATGGTCATCATTTATTTCTAAGTCAGCTATAGGATCAAAGTTTTCTATCTCTGATGGCTTTAAAGTTATATCTCCCCCACCTATTATTATAGGAGAATCATTTGTTACTACTTTTACTATTCTATTTAGTGTAGTTACGTTTCCTGCAGAATCTTTTACTGTATATGTTACTGTGTACTCTCCTAGTGTATTTACATCAACTGTATCTCCACTTACTTCTACTGTTAGGTTAGTATCTTCTTTATCTTCTACAGTTACACCATCTAATAGATTAAATTGACTACCCTTTCTAATGATTAGATCTCCCTTAATATTTATTACTGGTGCACCATCTACTATTATAATTCTTTCTTTAGTAACTTTATTTCCAGCAGCATCTTCAACTGTATACTTCATTCTATATCTTCCAGCTTTTTTTAGGTCTAATCCATCTAAGTCTTCTACTTTTATATCTTTTGTTAAGCTTATACCAAGACTATCTTCAGCACTTACTCCATCTAACTTATCAAAATCACTACCTACTTTAAGTATTACTTCATCACTTGCAGTTATTGTAGGTGTTCCATATACCTTTACTATTCTTACCTTTTCAGCTACATTTCCAGCGGCATCTGTTACTGTATATTTTACTATATATTTTCCAGCGCTATTAACATTTACTTTGTCTGCATCTGTTACGTTTATGCTTGAAGTTAAATCTACACCAAATGTATCCCTAGCAGTTACTCCTTGTGACTTATCAAATGTTCCGCCTTCTTTAATTATTACTTCATCAGTTCCTTCTATTATAGGAGCTCCATATACCTTTACTATTCTCTCTTTAGTAACTACGTTTCCTGCACTATCTGTTACAGTGTAAGTTACTCTATATTGTCCTGGTCTATCCTTATCTACTATTTCTCCACCAGTTACAATATTTGTTATAGTTATATCTTCTTTATCTGTTACATTTACACCATCTAAAAGATTAACTGTACTACCTTCTTTAATGATTAAGTCACCTGCGATATTTATTACTGGAGCTTCATCCCATACTGCATAAAGAGTTAAATCAGCAGCTTCCATTCTATCAGTATCTGTTATTTTTTCAGTTCCATCTTGCTTTTTAGCCCATCCTACAAAGGAATAACCGTCTCTTGTTGGCTTCTCATCATCTGTTAATAAATCTAATGATTCCTTTATTAATCCTTCAAAAAGTATAGTCTTTTCTACTGTACTTCCTGGATTACCTCCATTAGCATCAAGAGTTACCTTAAATAACTTCTTTTCAAAGTTAGCTTTTATAGTAATATTTGAATCTATTTGACTTGGGAAAGTAAATACTTTTCCAGTATCTTCATTTGTGTAATTAACAAATGTATATCCGGTATTTGCTACAACTTTTTCTGGCTCTTCTATATCAGTAAAAGGCCAAGCCTTATAGATTCCTGAATTTTTACCACTTACCGTTCCATTCCCATCATCTTTCACCTCAACAGTAACAGGCTCAATAAATCCAATATTCATATAATCATTAACATCATATAAGTGTGATGTAGTCGGTATACTGACAGATATTACACCATCTATATTATTTGCACTTACAACATCTGAATCATTTTTATATGACTCTCCTGAAAGTGCTGTCTGCTTTGTAAATCTTCTAGCATCTTTGTCAGTTATATCAAGGCTTCCACCCTTATTATTTATTCTTACCTCATATTCTCCATTATCTAAGCCTTCAAATTTATATTCACCTAGATTATTGGTAGTAGTCGTATCTAGAGTGTTATTTGTATTTTTATCCCACAGTTGAACTTCTACCCCACTTAAAGGTTCATCTATTCCTTGCTTATATAATCCATCATTATCTTTATCTAAAAATGCTATTCCTTTAATTTGTCCTATAGCTAATCTAAGTCCTACATAATTCCCCTCTACCATTACTATAGATCCGCCATCATATTTTCTACGGTAATAAGCATTAAAGACATTAAGAGAGCCTATCTCAACTTGAGATACATTACTTGCTGCTTTAAAAGTGAATTTTATCTCTCCAATAGTTCCTGATTCTATGTCTTCTTTGGCTCTAACTTTTATTACATCTTTATCATCAGTATATATATCATTAAATGAATTTAACCCCAAATTACTTGACCCATATGTAATTTCAAATAACTTAGTTGTATCTATTGGATTTCCAGCATCATCACTAGCTGTAAGCTTAGGATTACCTTCTAATTCCATATCCCAATTAAATTGGCCAATTTGAACTTCAGGTCCCATATATACTCCCTTTTTAGGAATTGGTATATACTTCAAAATCCTTTGCTGCCTTTGTATTATTATTCTCTATTCTAAGTATATAATCTATAAGAGTCCCTTTTGATACTTGTATAGCTGTACTTTCATCATCCTTATTATAAGGTTGCTTATCAATATCGCTTCCGTTCTCTCTAATATGTGTTGTTACAACAAGATCACTTGTTTTTATTATATCAAAGCTCTTACTCTTAGTTCTCCCAAGAGCTCTAGGAGTTCCATTTAAAGTATCACCTTGAATTAAGTCAAAATTATCAATTGGAACTAATATTCCTGAGTTTGCATATATCTCATCTATATGAGAGCCTTTTTTACCTATGAATATCATTTCATTTAAGTCATAATTTCCACTAACAGTAGAATCTGTATTAAATTCAAACTCTACATCAATTCCTGGATTTATCTTTAAAGTTTCAGGGTCAAATCCACCAATCTTAACATCCTTAGTTTGAAGTGTATATATCGTTGCTCCATCTACCCTACTTGTATGCTCAATAATAGTACAGTCTTTTTTAACACCTTCTTGAGTTAATTTTATAGTTCCTTTTGATAAATAGAATCCTTCTGGCATTCTTATAATTATCTCAGGATCTTCTAAATAATTTGATAAATTATATTTTCTAGTAAACCCTTTATTAGCGTCAAATGTAGTTTTTGCTCTTAATACCTTTTGTGTAGTTGAACTTAATACATCTGTTCCAAATTCATTCTTCAATGATGTATTTCCTGATGATACAGCTATGTTCTCTGGTTTAGATTCTCTTCTTATTTGATTAACTATCGGTTTTGCTACACTTGGATTTCCCTTTGGATATATAGAAATAGTTGTACTTCCATCAATTGCCCCAGGTTTTAATTCACCAAAACTTATAGCAAATTCATTGTGTCTTCCCTTCTTAGAATACTCAAATCCTGCTGGTATATTTTCTACTTCAAAAATTACCTCTTCAAAAAACTCACCTTCTGGCACCCCTAATGCATCTGCATCTATTAATCTTTTCTCATTTTGAAAAATAGCAATTTTACTATCATCTACATCATATTCTTTTGAATCTCCAAAAAGCTTATATTTTATATTTGTTATACCAGTCATACCATATGGCAATAAAACCTTTCTGGTATTCCAATTCGAGAATTTATACTCAAATATTTGGTTTTTGTAATCTACAATAGTTTTATTTTTTAAATATATATATCCACCTATTGATAGACTTTTCCCAGCATAATCATAATAATGACCTGTATCTACAGACATTTCTATATAAGCTTGTTCCAACTTAGGATCCACTACTTCTACACTATCTATTATACTTGTTGTTAACTCCTTAATCGTACCATCATAAAATTCAACTTTCATAGTATTTTGTTTTGGTGCTTCTTTAGTTCCAAATTGAGCATTTTCATTTACCTTATAAGATAAACTAATATTACTATTATTAATAGTTGCACTAGGCATCTTTATTACAACTTTATTTTCTAATGGAAAATGTTCACATACAGCATCACTTGGTGCATTATTAACTTCAACAAATGTTGTGTCTTCAGGATAATACATTGTTAGTTCTGCATTTTTTATATATGTAAAACTTCTTATTCCGTTATCATCATCTTGTGCACCTGATGTTGTATTTCTAAAATAACTATATGTCTTACCAATTCCTCCTGGCTGTAATTTAGCTGTTCTTTCTGTTCCACTATAATTTAATGAATTATTTTTTTCACCTAATTTCTTATTATTTACAGCTTCTACATTTCTTACAGCTAAACCGCTTTCTACATTATCCTCTTTTACCGTGACTTTAATAGCATCACTTATTTCTTTTGGCCCATAATATTTATATCTATCTACAGATACCTTAATTACAATATTTCCTACTTGTACTCCTTTTTTAAGCTCATATACTAATTTTCCAGTATACTTACCTGTAATTTTATCTTTACTAGGTCTCTCCAAAACTTTCTCTATTACTGCTAAATCTGCTTCTGTACCTCCATATTCTACTGAGTGAATTGGAGTTCCTACTACTGGATATCTATCAAATGCCATACCTTCTGCTAATTCTATTTCTATAGTCTTTGTGCTATTTCTATTATCAAATTCTACAAACACTGCAACTTCATTACTGGTATCATATCCCCAGTCAAACTGCCCTGTATTAGGTTTAATTTCTAATTTATTTACTGCAGCAGTTGAAATATCATAATTTTCTTCCGTAACATTTTCCTGTTCTAAATTAGAGCTAACTTCGGTTTCTTCACTAATAGTTTCATTTTCTGTTTTTAAATTACCTTCTGATACTGAATCATTTTCTGTCTTCTCTTTCGGCTCTTCATTTTCTGTTTCCAAACCACTTTCTGGTACTAAATCATCTTCGGTTTCCTCTTCTGGTACTGAAGAACCTTCTTCTTCCTCTTCCGAACCTTTATTTTCTTCTTCTAAATTCACAGTATTTACTATTTCATCATTGACTGTATCTCTGTCAATTTCATTAGCTAGAGCATTCAATGTTGGCGAAACACTATTTGTAGCAAAAACTGCTGCAACTATTAATGCTTTTACCCTATTGTGCATATATTATTTCCTCCTATAAATTGTGCATAATTTCACTCTTATACTTTTAAGATATCTTTAGTATAAAAATGGTTCATTTTTAATTAAATTTTTTAAAAATTTTTGCCAATAAAATTATATTAATTACCATTCTGGCATAATATAAATTAATTCAAAAAAAAATAGAAGGAATTGAATATTCAATTTCTTCTATTCTTACTTATCTGAATTAATTCTTAAAGTCTAATTTATATATCTATATAAACCTTAACTTTTCTTATTAAATATCCTTTTCTTAATAATCAGTAATATTAATATAAATATTATTAGAATTATCAGGATTAAAATAATATTATTGCATTTATTATCTTCCGCGAAATATGCTCCAGAAAACACCTTTTCTAGTACATATTTTTTTTCTTTTGTATCTAAATAACTATTATCTTCTTGTAAATAATTATCTTTATCATCAGTTTTATTACCACTATTAAATAACTCATTTATAGTCACCTTATAGTTATTAGAATTATCATCCGCTTCTACTACTTCATCCTTTGGTAATATAGTCACTTTTCTCTTTTGAACAACCCTATTCCCATCATTATCTGTGACTATATACTCTATCTCATATGTCCCTGGCTTAAGCTTAGATAAATCAATATTTGATTGCTCTATGTTATTTTGCAAACTAATATTAGAATTATTTGCTTCTATAATCCCAAGAACTTCATCTGCATTTGCTTTTATCTCTAATATTGAACATAATATAATAATTATAGCTACTACTATAAATTTACTATAAACCTTCTTATTCACTAAAAATGCTTCCTTACTATAATACTTATCTTAATTTACTTATTGGCATTTATTAAATTTACACCTTATAATAACAAAAAAAGATATTTTTTCTATATTTCATATTTCCATATATGTTAATCGAAACCATGGAAAACTATTGATTTTTCTTAATATATCAAATTATGTAATTCTTATCCTATTACTCCTGCTCTATATTAATATCATATACAGTATAATTTCCAACAAGGTCCATTACTTTTATATTATAAGATCAAATCTTATTCTGTGACTTATCTACTTCAATATTATTAATATTATCATACTTATTTAAACCCTCTATTGTACTTTTATAATCAATACCAGATAGGTTGTCCTCTAAGAAAATATCTAATTTTCCGTTATTAAGCTCACCATTTAATATTACTAGAGCTTCTTTATCTATATTAGTTATATTAATTTCTTTTAAAATTTCAAAATTATTATTATCTCTACTACAAACTACTTTATATGTACCATTTTTATTTACAGTAAATACAGCTTTATTATTACTAAGATACTGTAGACTAATTAACTCATTATTTTGTGATATTACTTGTAAATCCTTACGCCCACTAAATACTAATTCAACCTCAATATCATCTTTTGAGAATCCTTTTTCATACTGTACTGATTCTATAACTATTGGCTCTTTCAATTCGTTAACTTCATTAATTATAATAACAGATGACGTAACTATTGTTCCTGCTGCAATTCCACCAACAAAATAGCTTTTTAATGAACCACTTTTTAAAACTTCATTCTTGCTAATTAAATTTATAGTGGATGCATACGTTGTTTTAACTAATGTATTTGTAGCTAGTACCCCGAATAATGATGCTGTTAATACTCTACCATATCTCTTTGATAGTTTCTTCTTTAATAATATCTTTCCATTATGTAATCTACTCTTTACTGTTCCTTCAGCACAGCCTAATATTTCTCCTATTTCCTTGAGCTTATAATTTCTAAAGTATTTTAAAATTATAACGGTTCTATATTTTTCATCTAAGTCCAATATATCATTCATTATTTCTTTACTTCTCTCATTATCTAAATACTTAGTAAGAGGATTATCTTCCTCTATCAATTTTGAACTTATCTCCTCATCACTCATAGAAATTGGTCTTTTATTTGCTTTTTGCAACTCTCTTATACTTTCATTGTAAGTAATTCTGTTTATCCATGATATAAACATCTTATTATCTTTTAATGAATTAATGTTTTTATGAACTAAAACATATACATTTTGCACAACATCATGTACTATATCCTCATCTTTAATAATACTTAATGCAAAAAAATATACCTTTTTATAAGTAATTTTATAAATTGTATTAAATGAATAATCTATACCATTTTTAACATCATCTATAGCTTTAAGCAATTCCTTGCTCTCAAACCCTATCTCGTCTCTCACAATACACCTCATCAATTATGTTAATACAACCATTTATTTAAGTTATTCACATAATAAAAGTATTATATTTATAAATATTCCATTAAATTATATATAAAAAACTATTTTGTTTCAAACATATATAATTTTATAAATTACAAATTAACTGAATCTTTATTTACAATTTTTTTATATGAGATAATATTTTTTGCGTATGCTAGAAATTAATAATTTTAATTATTATCAAAAAAAGTATTGTGTAACCACACAATACTTTTTTGTTAAAGTTTTTGTATATAATTATCTTTTATAGAGTTAGCCCTTTCTAGTAACTCCATAGCTATTGTATTTAGATTAAATGCCCATTGATTACCCTCACAGTATCTAATATTTACATCATAGATACTCGACCCATTGTAATATGCTCCATCTTCAGATAAATACATTTCATCTATAAGACTTGCTATATATTCTAGAGAATGATTCCAATCATCAAATGTCTCCCATCCTCCACTAGCTGATTTAACCCCTCCAATATTATTATTTAATACAGCTAAATCAGAAGTTCCATGACCTGATTCTTCAATATTCAGAGCCATTAAGAATATTGCATTTACATTATGCTTATTTTCCATCTCATAATAAGAGCTAGCTAATACCTGTAATTTCGATCCTTCTAGCAAATTATATATTTGCTCTATTGATAAATTACTTTTTTCTCTTAAATTATTTGGATTATATGTTATCTCTCTTTTTACATCTTTGCTTGCATATAATTCCTTAAACGAATTATCTCTATCACTAATACTTAATTTCAGATTATCTATCATTTCAAATAATCTGTATGCATCATTAATTCCGTTAATATTCTGTATCCTAGTGTCAGTATTAGTCTCTACCTCTTCTGGTATATCTATAATTACGCTAGCTTTAGTTGTCCCACCCTCAACAAAACCTTCATATACCTTTAAAAAATCATTATACCTAGTCTTACTTTCTAATGTGAGATTCCTAATCCCTGTTACTGGTTCTAACGTACTTTCTATAGTGCTTCCTGTTCCTGCCCCTGATAATAAAGTCACCATGTATATTGCACATAGAAATTTTGATACAACTATAATAAATAACACTCCTTTTCTAGAATAAAAGTTAATCTAAATACTGTCTTATTTATCGCAGTTGTTATTTTAAACACATATAAAAACATTTGTCAAACTGACATAACTGAAATTATCAAGAAATAATGATTATCCATAAATTGTTGATTACGACTTCATAACTACTATAAGAAGCCTTAGAAGTTAGATAATATTTTGACAATCAACTTTATGAACTTTTTGTGAACGGCGTATAAAATTGTTGATTTACTATATATAAAATTGATCTTATATAGCCAATAAACATCAATAATATGTAAATTTATGGGTTGTGTAAAATAGAAAATATGCGTAAGTAGAAGAAACTATCTCTAAATTACTCCCTGCCATCGCCCCCTTTAATTTTTTGTCTATTATTTTCTACTTTATTTCAATTTAATAATGCAGCTACTATAATCACCTTCAAGTCTAATATCTACTCCATAATTCATTAAATATTCACCTGTTTTCTCTATAGTTTTTCCTAAGTATTCTAAGGTATATTTTTTATCTGATTCTAGTCCTCTTAGTTTAACTCTAGTTCCTCTATGACCTATCTTACTTTGTGGTAAAAATACAAATACTACTGATTCATTTTCTTTTAAATACTGATATAAGTAATAATCATTTGAAGAAGTGTTTTCAAGTCTGTAGAAATCACCTTCTTGTATTATATGACGAATTGTCTTATATTCACTTATAAGTTTTTTTGCTATTTCATCATCTTCTTTGCTGTACTTTAATATGTTACAGCCTATTCCTAAAGTACCCATCATAGCAGAATGTAATCTGAATTCTAATGGTATTATTCTTTTTGATAAGAAGTTTGGGCAATCTGTAACCCAAGCTCTCATGGCTTTAATAGGGTAAATATATGAGTAGCTATCTTGAATTGTTAGTCTATCATAAGCATCTGTATTGTCGCTAGTCCAATAATCGTCAAAGACTTCTAGGCTTCCAAAGTCTATTCTTCCCCCACCTGATGCACAAGCCTCAAAATACACTTTAGGATGTTTTTCCTTTAGTTTTCTAACTATATCATAAAGATTTTCTATATGCTTAAACCATATATCCTTCTTTACATCACTTTGAGATATTGGTCTATTTGCATCCCATTTTATATAATCAATATCATATGTTGATAACATTTGGTCTAATGTATTATAAATAAATTCCTTAACCTCATCTTTACTTAGATTAAGTACATATTGACCTCTTGATGTGTCTGATTCTCTCGTTTTAAAATTGTAAATCCAATCTGGATGATCTTTATAAAGTTGTGATTTTGGATTAACCATTTCTGGCTCAAACCATATTCCAAACTTCATATCTATATCTTTAACTGCAGCTATAAGTTGGTTTAATCCATTAGGGAATTTTTTTTCATTTACATACCAATCTCCTAATCCATTATCTATGCCATCTCTTTCTCCAAACCAACCGTCATCAACTACAAAAAGCTCTGCACCTAGCTCTTTTGCTTTTTTAGCTAGCTTAATTTGCTCATCACAACTAACCTTAAATTCTGTAGCTTCCCATGAATTATATAAAATATCTCTTAATCCATCTCTCATTAATTCATTTTTACCGTAATTATGAAGGTTGTGAGACATTTTTTCAAAGCCTTCATTTGTATATCCAGCTATAATAGCTGGTGTCTTAAACTCTTCTCCACCTTTAAGCTCTAAAATAAAATCATGAGGATTTATACCAAGCTGAACTAAGGTTTCTCCATATGGAGTTTGCTCAACTATTCCACTAAAATTACCACTTAGCTTTAATGCTCCGAAGAATACTTCCCCATTTGTTTCACTTGCATCTTTGTCTAATATAAAGTAAGGATTATGATTATGAGTAGATATACCTCTTCTATTTTCTATATATATCTTTCCATAACCAACTTTTTGAGTAAACATTTGCTGTTCCGCTCCCCAGTGACCATGAACATTTCTAAAGTTTAAATTTTCATAAGGTATATGGAATTGCCCACTATATATTTTTTCTATTTCCATAACTTCACTTGAGTTATTTTTTACAGTTACATATCTTTCTAATAAATCATATTTTTCATGAATTATATAATTTAGATTGATTTCTAAATCATAATACTCATCCTTTAAAGAAACTATAAGTTTATTCTCTTCTACCTTGTATCCAACAAACTTATATTTTACTTCTCTTGTTCCATCATTGAAATTAACCTTTAAGCAATGCTCTTTATATCTTAATCCACCGTAAACAGGATACTCCTCAGGAGTTATTTCATAGACAGGGTCGTTTGTAGAAACCTCTTCTAATTTTATAAGTTCAAAATCATCAATATGATTTATCTTTCTTCCCCAATATAAGCTTCTTATAAGCCCTTCATCATCTATTCCAAAAACATAAGATGTATTTATTGTATTTAATGAAAAAATATTTTCTTCTTTATTTATTATGATAGCCATAAATCCTTCCCCCTAAATTACTACTTCTTTAATTGTTTAGGTAATAAAACAATTATTTCTGTACCCTTTCCTACTTCACTTTTTATACTTATTCCATAATCATTTCCGTAAATTAACTTTATTCTATCATTTACGTTGTTAACACCTATCCCACTTAAACCTTTACTACTAGGCTTTTTACTATTTTTCATATCCTCTAACTTATCACTTTCAATTCCTACACCATTATCTATAATTCTTATATTTAAATTTTCATTTTCCTCTTTAATAAATATCTCTATCCTACCCTCTTCTCCTGAAGGGAAGCCATGAAAGAATGAATTTTCAATAAATGGTTGTAATATAAGCTTTGGAACTAAATAATCATAACAGTTTGGCATTATAAAATACTGTACGTCTATCCTATCTCCATATCTAGTATTATTAATTAATACATAATGTTTAAGATTGTCTATCTCCTCTTTCATAGTTATAAACTCATCTGTTTTACTAATTGTATTTCTTAACAATAATATAAATGAATCTAACACCTCTATGCTTTTATCTTTATTCCCTTGCCATATCAAAAACTTTATACTTGATAATGTATTGAATACATAATGAGGATTTATCTGCATTTGCAGAGCATATATTTCAAATTTTCTTTTTTCCTTTTGCGTCTTTACTAACTCTTTTATATGACAATTTATATCCTTAATCATATAGTTATAAGTAGTTGCTAGCTCCTCGATTTCACTTATTCCACTTACCTCATTTATCTCAACATATTCAGTAAATTTATTAGATCTAAGAGTAGCCATTTTTTCAATAAGGATATATAAAGGTCTTGTAACTTGCTTAACTATTAAGTATATTATTATCAATGTTATTAAGGTTATAATAAAACATATAAATATTATTTTTCTAACATCATATATTTCTCTTATAGCTTTATTTATGTTGATAACTCCACATAATGCTAAATTACTATCTGGTAATCTTTGCGTAAAATTTACATTACCATAATTCTCATAAATTATGCCTAACTCATTATTTATAGCAAGATTTTTTATCTCATCTTCAAAATTTTCAAGTTTAGTACCTAAGCTACTATTATTGTTAGATGATATAACTGTATTATCTTCATTAAGAACATAAACATTATTTAAATCATGAGAAAAGTAATCATATATACTTTCAAATTCTTTTTCTCTAATAATTAGGTATACAATCCCATAAGGATTTCCATTATTTGAATTAAGAGCTTTGCTTATTAATATTACTGGCTCATTTTGAGTAGTTGAAGTAAACCCTTTATCTAAGAATTGATATAATATGCTATCCTTATTTTCTAATGTATTCTTAGATATATCCATTTCAAGCAATTCACTCGCTTCAATATTTAATAATTCATCCTTAAGATAAGTCTTTCCATTTAATCCAACCATAAGTAAATCAAAACTATAATTATTATCATTAAACAATGATTTTATATGTGATTGCATGTTATATATATTATTAAAGGAGTCATTATAACTTAAGCTTTCATCAGTAAAAAAGAGCCTTACAGCTCTATTAGAATTTATTGAATTAATAGTTTCCAGGGACCTTCTATGAAAATCATATAACTTTTCACAAACTCTCTCTATTATCTTCTGTTGAGAATCTATATATGACTTTTCAAATATATCTCTAGACATATTTATTATTACACTACTTATAGCAATAGATATACAAACTACTCCAACTACAACTGCACACATTATTTTAAAAAAGAAGCTGTTTTTCCTTAGTCCACTATTTATCATTTTTATCCTCCATAAGTAGATTTAATCTTCGATAATTACTTGGAGTATACCCTTTAATTTTCTTAAATACCCTACAAAAATAACTGTGGTCAGAATACCCTACCATACTACTAATTTCAGATACATAATGCTTGTTACCCTTAAGTAATTCACAAGCCTTTTCAACTCTTATTTTGTTTAGATATTCTGAAAATCCCTCCTTGCAATGATTGCTAAAATATGAGGATAAATAACTATAATTAAAGCTAAATTTCTGAGAAATAACTCCTAAGTCTAAATAAGTTGAATAGTTATTATTTATATATTCGAGTATATTTTTAATACTATCTTCTTCATCACAATTTTCTGATATAATCATTTTTAATTCTCTAAAAATGCTATTAATAGCTTCAATTAATTCTGTACTATATAAAGCTTGTTCAACCATATTAAAATACTTGTCTCTTAACTCATCTGTATTATTACAATACTCTTCAATGCTAACGAGCATAGTATAAAGTAAATTCTTTATTAAGCTCTTTAATTTTTGTTCATTCATTTTAGTAAATATTGCATGATTTATATAATCCTCAGTATTATTGAAAGCTAAATCAAACTCTTTTATTTTTATTTCATTATAAAACTTATCAAAATCAAATTTTTTACTTTTTTCTTTAATAGCATTTTCAGTACATAATAAAGATGTATTCTTGTAATGGAAGCGTTGTCCTATAAACGGAATAAATTTTTCATTATAGATATATTTTATATCTGATAAATTATTAAATTTTTCACTTATTACAAAAAATATATTACCATTACTCCATATTTCATTATTTATGAACTGCTCTATTTCACTAACTATATGCTTATCATCACTTATCTTATAATTTATTGTGTAAAATAAAATCCTATCATTTATTAATAATTTTATATTTTTATACTCTTTATTACTTTTGAAAAATTCATCTAACTTTCCTATAATCTCTTGAATATACTCTTCATTTTTCCCACGTAAGTTTTTTATATCAATTCCAAATATCCTAAAGCAGCTGTTAGGAAAAATATTTAAAAATACACTCTCATTTAATACGTTTTCATAACCTAGAATAAATTTTTCTATAAAACTATGATAATCTTCCTTATCATTTTTTATTAGCTCCATTCCTGGAATTCTATTTACCGCTTTATTCAAAGTTATTATTAAATTTGATGGAGTTAGCGTAGGCTTTAATATATAATCCACAGCTCCACTTAACAAAGTACTTTTTACATATTCAAATTTATCATAACTACTAAGAATGATAATCTGTATTTCTGGGTATTTTTTCTGTACTAGCTTTGAAAAATCAACACCATCTAATATAGGCATCACTATATCAGATATAATAATATTTGGACTTACTTCCTCAATTATATCTAATGCCTCTTTCCCATTTACAGCTTCTCCAACTATTGTAAAACCTTCACCCTCCCAATTTATCATGTGTTTTATTCCTTGACGCATAATAAATTCATCTTCTACAATTAATACCCTACATTTTCCCATACTATTTACCCATCCTTTACAATTTGCCCCTGGAAATTTTCTGGACCTTCGGGGTCCAAAAATTGGACCCCGAAGGTCTATTTTATACCCTTGTTACAGTAAAACTGAAATCTATATCTTCATTAGATGGTATTAAGTATTGATCATGAACTGGTGCTCCCCAGCTATCGTCTCCACCAACACCCATTTGTTTAGCTATTATACGCACCCATGTATAATTCACTTTAGGTAATTCATCAATATGCATTGCATTTTCTATTTCATATGCACTATAAGGTAATACACTTAACTCAAATGGTTTTTTATCATATTTAAAGCATAATCCTTTACCATTATCATCAGTTACCTTTACCCATCTAACTCCTGTTCTGTTTCCACACTCTTGAGGAATTAGATATTTTGACATATTATTCATAGCTGTATTTTCAAATACCCCAAGTCTAGTTCCTTCATTACGGTCAATGTAATTTTCATCTGGTCCTAAACCATAATATTTAAAATTACCTAACTCTTTTTTTAGTTTGAAATCCATACCATATAAAGGTATTTCACTCATACCTTCTACTCCTTTGTACTTTAAGTTCACATTTATTGCACCATCAGGAGTAACTGTATATATAACTGTATTTGTAGTTTCAATACTTGTTGGCATTATAAACTTATATTCTAAAATCACTTTATTTTCTTCTTCATTTAATTTAAAATCAACTAATCTTTGATGTAATCCAGCTATCTGCCATTGTGAACATCTAAAGTTATGTCCATTGCCTCTATCATTATCGGTAGTTGCTCTGAAGAATGAAGTTTTTGGTGCCCTAGTAATATACTCCTTATCATCATAACGAAGTGATATTAATCCACCCTCTTGTATAGAGAACATCATACTAAAACCTTTACCTTTAACCCCAATATTTACATCTCCATGAACTACTTCTAACTTATCATCATTATCTTTACTCTCTAAGTTATCTAAATTAGTATAAACAGCTTGTCCAAAAGCTACTTCATATCCTTTAGTTGCCCATAAAGTATCCTCTTTTAATATCATAGATACATTATAAGTAACCTCGACATTTTTTTCAATATTTGGATAATCTATTTCTACATATTTTTCTGTGCCTGCAGCAACATCTTCTACTATAGTTTTTTCAAAAATCCTATTTCCTTCATGTTCAATATAGCATATAAACTCATAATTTTCAGTTCCTTCAAATAGGTTGTTATTTTTTATAATAATACCTTTATTATCAGGTTTTATTTTTATATTTGAGAATAGATATTTTACTTCTTGTGATTTAGGTGATATTGTTCTGTCTGCATAAATTATTCCATCGGTGCAGAAGCAATAATCAGTTGCTCTATCATCAAAATCTCCACCGTAAACTAACTTACTTTCTCCATTTTCATCAGTTACTTCTATTGCTTGATCTATATAATCCCAAATAAATCCACCTTGATACATAGGGTATTTCTCTTCTAATTCAGTATATAAATTTAATCCTCCACAAGAATTTCCCATGGCATGCATGTATTCACAACTAATATATGGCTTTTTAGGGTCATTATTTAAATACTCTTCTATTTCTGCTGGCTTTGCATACATTCTACTTTCCATATCACTTATTTCATCAAATTCTCTATTCCAGAATACTCCTTCATAATGAACTAAACGACTATCATCTTTTTTATGGAAATACTTAGTCATCTCTAAAATATTTGATCCTGCATAAGATTCATTCCCACAAGACCATATTAAAATTGATGGGTGGTTTTTATCTCTTTCAAACATTGATTCAGCTCTATCTACAACAACATCCTTCCATTCTGGTAAAGACCCTGGAATATTCCATGAAGGCTCACATTTACCCATCTTCTGCCATGAACCATGACTTTCTAAGTTAGCTTCATCTATTAAATATATTCCGTATTCATCACATAAGTCATACCACATTGAGTTATTAGGATAATGTGAAGTTCTTACTGAATTTATATTGTGCTGCTTTAAGAATTTAATATCCCATAACATATCCTCTTTCGTTATAGCTCTTCCTGTTTTACAGTTGAATTCATGCCTATTTACACCTTTAAATAATATTCTCTTACCATTTAAATGCATTATATTATCTTTTAACTCAAATCTTCTAAATCCAACTCTTTGTTTAATAATTTCTATTAACTCATCATTTTCATCTACTAATTCAATATATAAATTATAAAGGTATGGAGATTCAGCACTCCATTGATTTACTTTATCTAAAATAATCTCTTTATTTAAAATATCTTGAGCTTGTACTTTATCTAAAGAACATATTGAATTTCCTTCTTTATCTTCTAAATATATATTTACAAAACAGTCCTTATTAAATTTAATATTTAAATCTAAATTTAAAATACCATTAGTATAAGAATCATCTAATCCAGCCTTAACAAATATATTATCTACATGCCACTCTGGTATAGCATAAAGATATACATCTCTGAATATTCCTGAGAATCTCCAGAAATCTTGGTCTTCAATCCAGCTTGCACTACTTCTCTTATATACTTCTACTGCTAGCTTATTTTCTCCATCTCTTAAGTAATCAGTTATATCAAACTCTGATGGAGTAAATGTATCTTCACTGTAACCTATAAATTCACCGTTTAACCATACATAAAAAGCAGTTTCTACACCTTGGAAAGATACAAATGTCTTCTTATTTTTTAGTTCTTCCTTTACTGTAAAATGCTTAACATAGCTTCCTACTGGATTATAAGTCTTTGATATATGAGGAGGTCTTAGCTCATCATGTCCATCCCAAGGATACATAGTATTTATATACTGGCACTTATCATATCCTTGCATTTGTATATGTCCAGGTACATTTATATAATCAAAATTACTACAATCATAATCGTCTTTATAAAAATCTTTAATTCTTTCATCTTGATTTACTGCGTATGCAAATCTCCACTTTCCATTTAGAGATTGTCTTAAAGGCATATCATATCCTAGTTTAATATCTTCTTTATTTTCATAATATAAATGATCTGAATGTGCATCTATTCTATTTACTCTAAAAATTTCCGGATTAGATAGCCATTCTATACTTGGTGTTTTTATCATATCTCTTCTCTCCTTTTAACTATTAAATTTCCTCTGAGGTCAATCCAATATTTTGGTCAAACTCAGAGGCATATACAACTTATCCTTTTACTGACCCAGTCATTCCAGCTACAAAGTGCTTTTGCATTAAGAAGAATATTAATGCCGTTGGTAATGTTGCAATTACAACTGCCATCATAATCATTCCATAATCAGGAGTATAAGATGAACCTAAAGCTGATATTACTAATGGTAAAGTTCTCTTATCTGGTGATTGTAAAGATATTAATGGCCACATATAATTATTCCAACTTGTCATAAATGTTACTATTATAGCTGCTGCATAAGTAGATTTCATAGTTGGCATAAATATTCTAAAGAATATACTAAATTCTCCTAAACCATCAATACGAGCTGCCTCTATTAAATCCTTTGGGAATGTCTTAGTATTTTGTCTAAAGAAGAATATTAAAAATGCTGTAGCTACTGAAACTACTATTACTGCTCCATGAGTATTTAATGAAATCCCTTTTAAAGCACCTACCTTATTAAACTTACTAAACATTCTAAATAAAGGTACTATTAATGCTGCAAATGGAACCATCATTGATAATAAAATAAAGTTAAAAATTCTATCTCTAGTTTTTGTTTTATAAACTTCAAAAGCATATCCAGCTGCTGATGAAACAATCATAGCAAAAGTTGTAGTTAATACAGCTATAACTAAAGAATTCTTAAAAGCTGTAGCATACTGTAAATCAGAAGCTAAAAGATTCTTAAGATTTTCAAAGAAATATCCTCCAGGTATCAATGTCCCCTTAGTAATATCTACTGATTTATTAGTAATTGCTATAAGCATCCAAATAAACGGAAAAATCGATATAAATGATAATATGCTTAATACTATATATTTAAAAATACTTACAATTCTCTTTTTACTATTCATTCTTATCTCCTCCTACTTTTAATTGAATAAATGATAGTATTACTATAAGGAATAGTATTACGTAAGAAACTGCTGCTGCATATCCAAAGTTTGGTGAATACTTAAACAATAAGTTATAAATATATTGAGATATAGTAACAGTTGCGTTAGCAGGTCCTCCTCCTGTTATATTTACAACTTCATCAAATAACTGTAGTGTTCCAATGGTAGAATTTATAGTTGTAAATAATATTATCGGTTTTAAAAGTGGAAGTGTGATAGTTTTAAATTTTACAAAAGCACTAGCTCCATCTATATCAGCAGCTTCATATATAGAATCATCTATAGATTGCATTCCGGCTAAATAAAATACCATGTTATAGCCTGTCCATCTCCAAGTTATTGCTATTATAATAAGTATTTTAGCCCAAACAGGATGAGTTACCCAAGATATTGGCTCTGAAATTAAATTTATGTTCATTAAAAATGCATTTATGAATCCATCTGTAGCAAATAAACTCTTAAATACTATTGAGTAAGCTACTAATGATGTTACGCAAGGCAAGAAAATTGCTGTTCTAAAAAATCCTCTAGCCTTTAATCTTTTATCATTTAACATTGCAGATATTACAAGTGCAAGTATAATCATTATAGGAACTTGAATAATTAAGTATAATACCGTATTAAATAATGCTTTTCTAAATGTTGAATCTGTTAATAATCTCTTATAATTATCCAATCCTACAAATGTTAAGTTATTACCCATTCCCCCTTGAAGTGACGTTATAAACGCTTGTACCATAGGATAAAATACAAATGCAACTATTAGAACTATACTTGGTATAACAAATAGCCATGCTTTTCTATTTAATTTATAATTTATTTCTGTGTTTTTTCTTTTAATCTTCATATATTCCTCCTTATATATAAATAACCATTTACTAATCTTTACTTTAGTAAATGGTTATTTAGTTAGAACAACCTAGCTATAAGCTATTATTATTGAGCTACGGCAGCTTCGATTTGTCCTTGGAAAGTATTTAATGTTTCATCTATATCTGCACCTTGAAGAATTGATTGCATAGCTTCAGTCATAATATCTTCAATTGCATATGTGTGTAACCCATAATTAACTGAAGGTACTTCTGCTGTCCACTCTGCTAAATCCTTGAATATTTCTTGTCCACCAAAGTACTCATCACCTGCATTATAGTTAGGACAGCTTGCAGCTGCATTTAATGTACTTACTAAATTTATGTCTTTAGCTAAGTTATTCATTAAATCTGTGCTAGAAGCAAAAGTTTTACCAACAAAATCTACAGCAGTTTCAGAGTTACCAACATTCTTAAGTACATACCAACCTGCACCACCGATTGAAGATGCATTTACAGAATTAGAGTTGCTAGCCATCTTAGGGAATTCAGCTATTGCCCATTTACCACTTTGATCTTCAGCCTTCTTAATTGAAGGAGCTATCCAACATCCAGTTACAACTGATGCAACTTCACCATTATTGAAAGCGCCAACGAATTGATCCCATTCAGCAACTTGTTTAGTAATTCCAGCTTCAGTTAAATCTTTATATATCTTTATAGCATCCTTTAATTCTTGATTACCAGCTATAGTAACTTCACCATTTTCGCCTGTATACCATGCACCTGCACTTTGTAACATCATTCTGACTTGTCCTATATCACTTGGATCTAAAGTACACATTGCAACTCCAGTTTTTTCTTTAACTGCTTTACCTATTTCAATATACTTTTCCCAAGTTAAATTTTGCATGTCCTCTTTTGTATACCCAGCTTCTTCTATTAAGTCAACTCTATAGAAAGTTGCTGCAACACCACTATCAAAAGGAATACCATATAATTTTCCGTCTATAATATTTACACCTGTTTTATAATCAGCAAAATCACTTGCATTTGCTACAGATGAAAGATCTGCAAATTCATCTTGATATGCTTGAAGATATCCTTGTATTTTATAATCCTCAATTAAAACTACATTTGGTAATCCTTCATATGATCCTGAAGAAAGGCTTGTATTAAGTTTTGCCACGATATCATCTTGTGACATTGTTACAACTTCAATATCTACATCAGGATTATCCTTTGCATATATTTCCTTAGCTTGATTTGCTGCTACTATATTAAATGATTCATCCCATGCCCATACTGTTATTTTGTCATTACCCCCTGTTGCTGTTTCTCCTGAAGATCCACTATCTTCACTACTTCCACAAGCAACTAATCCTAAAGTTAAAGTTGATGCTAATAAAATTGATAATAATTTTTTAAATCTCATTTAAATTCTCCCCTTTATTTCTCTTTGTAATGCTTTACAAGTAATATTTTAACATATAAAAATTAATACTTCTTAGAACTTTATTGGGTTCATTTTTTTAATATTTTCATTTTTCCAATTGCCTTTTTTTTAACACTTGTACTTTTTTTATAAACTTGTACTTTTTTTATTTTTGCAGTGAAAATACTCCTATTGTCCACTTCTAAATTCTCTATTATTGTATAAAATATAAGGCTCTGTGCACTATGCACAAAGCCTTGTATTTTAAGTACTATAAAATTTTAACTATATTACTATAATAATTTTTCTAAATTATCTACTAATTCGCCAATAGCATCAACATAATATTTTACAATTCTATCAGCTACTTCATCAGCTAAGTTTTCATTATATATATGAGATGTTGAATTTCTATCTTCTAAAAGATTAATCCATACCTTATCATCAGATATTAAATTATTAACATAAGCCTTTTTAAATATAGTTCTTGGAAAGGAATTTTCTAAAGTTACTCCAAGATATTTCATAAATTCTCCAAGTGTCTTATGTGTAAGCTCATAAGTAAATTCAAATCTTTGAATTAAACTATCCCTTATTATATCATCTTTTCCATCATATAAATCACTAACTTCTTTTAGCCTACTATATGCTTTTTTTAAGTTCATATATTTAAAATCAATACTTCTCATATATAATAATCCCTTCCTTATTGACCTGATTTATAAATAATTCATCACTAACTGATTTCATATCTGAAAAATCAAATTCTAATAATGTAGTGGTATTATTCTCTATATCTTCTATAAATTCTGATATAGATGCTTCACTATATATAGCTAAATCTATATCGCTTCTATCTCCATTATCTTTTCTGGCTCTTGAGCCAAATAAAATGACTTTATTTATTTCATTATGTTTTTTCGAAATCTCTACTATTTCTTCTAATACTACTTTATCTAAATTCATAATTAGCACCTACTACTACATACTTTATTTCTATTATATATCAGCGATACTTAATTATAAATGAGTTTTTAATTCATCATTATATAGAATTTAATTCTTTCTTCTAACATATCTAAATATACATTAGAATTTCTACTTTCTCCAAATACTGTTGTTTTTTTATATTCATTATTAAATTTATTATATGTATCTTTAATCTTCAAAAATATTTTGTTCTTCATAGTTATATCAACTCCTTCAACTGAAATTATTGACACAACTTTTAAGTTCAAATCACTCTTATATATTTTTTAATATATACTATACTTCATTTTCTTTTTTCTTTGCATTATTAAAAAGTTCAATTATTTGCATTCTATCTCTTATGCTATACTCTTTAACTAAGAAACTCTCTTCATTTTCCCCTATAATAACTTCTTTACCACAATTAGAACAAAACTTGATAGTAAAATCTAACTCTTTGCCACATCTTACACAATGCATACTTTTTTATTTCCCCCATTAAATTAACTATTACTTCTAAATTAGACTGTTTAATATTTAACTTTGTTCCATCATTATACGTATAATTCAAAGAAATACCTTTCATAAAAATCATACTTTATATTATTCATTTACCAGTGAAATATATGATTAATATGAATTTATTTATATTTTTCTTAAATTTAAATAGTAAAATTTTTAACTTTAATCATATTTAATAAGTGAGAGTAAAAATTAATAATTTCCACTAATATATTATAACTATATATTCTGTATGGAAACAAATTAGGAGGTTAAAAATGAATAATATTATTTTTGAAAAAGAAAGATTTGATGGAAACTTTAACGGGACAACTCCTCCAATTGATGGTGAATACTTTACTATCAAAAGAGGATATAAACTAAGACCTTCCACATTAAGAAGATTACATGAGATAAAGGCAGGTCATAGTGACATAAATATTTATATGAATACTATAATTGATAATGCCATAAATCATTACTATGAAGATGTATTTTTGAAGAAATATTAGATACAAAATAATGATGAATATAAATTAATAGTTAAGATTACTAAAAAACCTCTATTAGATTTTTGTGTCTAATAGAGGTTTTTTCTATCTAAATACTTGTACCTGGTAATATTCTGGACCTCAGAGGTCCAGAATATGTCATGGCCATCTAGACCTTAAATATCAAAAGAAGTAACTTGTCTTTCAGTTATCTTAGCTGCATACTTGCTGACTATAGAACCTTTTTTGCTTATGAAAATATCATTTTCTAAAATAACCTCCATTAAAGCAGCTACCTCTTCACTATTAAGATTTGTTCTAACACCAGATATAGATAACGAATATTTTTCGTCAGTTTCAGTTAAAAAAGTCATTGATAAAGTATATTCCATAATTTATTCCCCCTTAAGTAATATTCAAAATTTTAATTTTGTTTAGTAGAAGTTAAGTGAAAGTCCAAATCTCTGATTTGGTAACTTGAACTTACACTGTAAGTGTACACCTACGAACATATATGAATAGATGTTTCCTTGATAAGCCCTCTAATGTCCAGTTATTTGAAAATTAGTTGCTTTGTATTATTGATGTTTCATTTAAGTAATAAGCGACAGCATCATCTCTAAGAACTGTCTTTATAGCTTCCGCTACAGCAAAAATAGCTTCAGCAGAAGCACTACCTTTTACATTGGCAAAAGATTTTGTTTTATAAAGTGTATTCCCTTCATCGTCAATTCCGTTTTCAAGTTTAAAAGCTAATGATACTTTTTGTAATTCTTTATTGGCTGCCATTTAGCATTCCCCCTTTTTCTTTCTTCACTTAATAAATATGATGTAATATAAATGTTTTACTGAATTTAATAAATTCTTTTATTTAATTCTTCATTTTCTATTACAATACCAAGCTTAGTAGAAACTATAGTGTTGAGCTTATTAATAGAGTAAGTTAAAGTCATTATCTGCTTTTCAAGTCTAATTAATAAGTATGCACTTATAGCCACTGGAAATCCAACATTAGCAATTAGATTTAATAAATCATTAATTTCCATAAGATAAACCTCCTTAATTATTCTGTTAAGTAAAACTATTAGTGTGTAATAATCTCTAACAGAAACTTAATTTTAAATTTGTATCTACTTATTAAATATGATTTAGTATAAATATTTTTAATATTTATTTTAAAAATCTACGATTTACTATCTACTATACTGATCTAACATCTTTTAGCATAAAAAAAGTAGCAAGCTTAAGCTTGCCAATGGAAAATTTATGGACCCTAGAGGTCCAATAAATTGGACCTCGGAGGTACAGCAATAAAATTCATGTAAGATTCAAATCTATTATCGTATTTAAAGTAATCTAGAACTATATCTATATTTACTAATTTGGGTTTAATTTTTCCTGTAATCATTAGATAACTAGACCATTTGTATTGATCGGGCTTTTCAACTATTTTTGCTTTAACTGGATTTAAGTGTACATATTTTGATACTTGTAAAAGATGTGCATCATCTTTTATTATTTCTGAAAAGTACTTAGATTGAAATAAATGTCCTATATACTCATACTTCTTATTGAAATATTTTGTATACATAGAATTTAACCTAGCCATAAATCTTTTTAATGGTTCACTATCTGTTTTTATAAGTAAATGTACATGATTACTCATTAAACAATATGTAAGTATTTGATAATTAAGGTAACTATAATAAATTATAGTGTCTTCTAAAATTCTTAGATATACCCTAAAATCTTGTTCATCTCTAAAAATTTCCTCTTTTCTATTTCCCCTAGTTGTTACATGATAGATAGCATGAGGTTCCCATACTCTTCGCTTACTAGCCATTTGAATTATCACCTTCCTTTATCTTGATTATCACCAAAATAAAATCAAATAAACACTTCAAGGCTTGAATATGTAAAATTACTGGACCTCGGGGGTCCAATTTATTGGCCCCCCGAGGTCCAGTAATTTTACAGTTAACTATTATAAAGATACTCAATACTTTTCTTAAATCTTTCAAGTCCTTCCTTTAATTTAGAAAGAGGACATCCACAATTTAATCTTAGATACTTTTCACAACCATATACTTCGCCTTTCATTATCCCTACTCCACCAATGTTTACTAGGGCATCTTGAATTTGATCTGCTGTAAATGGTAACTCTCTACAATCTATCCAAGCCAAATATGTTCCATTTGGTTTCTTAAATTTTATATCTTTAAAATTTTCTTTAATAAAGCTTTCTACATAATCCATATTATTATTTATATATTCTACTAAACCATCTATATAATAATCGCACTCATTATAAGAAACCATTGTTGCATACATCCCTAAAATACTTACTGAGTTTAAGAAATCCTTAGTTCTTGTTTGATGTATAAATAAATTATTTATATTGTCATCAGGAACTATAGCATAAGAGCCGATTAATCCTGGATAATTAAAGGTTTTGCTTCCTGAAGAAACTAAATAAATTTCATTATACTCCTCCAAGTAATTAATCATAGGAGTATGTCTATTTCCAGGCATTACAATGTCAGCATGAATTTCATCACTTATTATTTTTACATTATATCTCTTGCATATATTTACAATCTTTCCCAGTTCATCTTTAGTCCATACACGTCCTGTTGGATTATGAGGTGAACATAGTAAAAACACCTTACAATCTTTAACCCGTTCTTCAAATTCATTAAAATCTATAAAGAAATTCCCCTCATTTTCATGAAGTTCAACTCTTACTATTTCCCTATTATTTTGCTCAATAACATTTATAAATGCATCATACATAGGATTAAATGTAGCTATTTTATCGTTATCTTCGCTTAAAAGTCTTAATAAAAGTGAAACAGAATACATTACTGATGGGGAATATATTACCCACTTTTCATCTACAAAACTATTAAATCTTCTACTAAAATATCCTGCAATTGAGCCTTTATAATCATGGTGATTCCATCTCGAATAACCATATATCTGATGCTCTAGTGCCTTATTTAGCTTATTATATACAAGCTCTGGTACTGTAAAATCAGTATCAGATATTGAAAAGGGAATTAAATCTGACTTATTAAAACGGTCTTGAATATAATCCCACTGTGTGCAATACGTATTTAACCTATTATGAACCTCATCAAAATTATGCTTCATATACTATACCTCCAAAATTATCATATCTTTCGTAGTTTGATTTAAAGGTATACCTCTTCCCCCTGAAATCAACACATCATCTTCAATCCTAACTCCGCCTAAACCTTCTACATATATGCCTGGCTCACAAGACATTATCATATTATCCTTTAAAATAGTTTTTGAGCTTTGATTTAGAAATGGATACTCACATCCATCTCCTATACCTATACCATGCCCTAGTCCATGATTATAGTTTTCACCATAGCCAGCCTTTTCAATTATATCTCTAACTATAAAGTCAACTTCTGAAGCTAAAGCTCCAGCTTTTATTGCACCTACTCCAGCTTGTTGAGCCTTCTTAACAACATTATAAATAACAATTAACTCTTCACTAGGCTTCCCTACAAATACCATTCTTGTCATATCAGACTGATAATTCTTATACTCTATTCCAAAATCAATCATTATAGGTTCATTAGCTTTAACCTTTCTCTCAGTAGGTCTTCCATGAGGCAGTGCAGTTCTTGGTCCTGAAGTTACTACTGGCTCAAAGGATAACTTGCTTGCACCAGCCTTTAAAGCATAATAATGTATTAATGCATTTATTTCATTTTCACTTATTCCTACCTTAATATGCTTTAAAACATCAGTAAATACTTCATCAGTAATCTTACAAGCTTCCTTTAATATATCAACTTCAAAGTCATCCTTAATTATTCTAACTTCATTTATTTCATCATTAACTAAAGTAACAGAAAAATCATACTTTTTTAGCTTTTCATAATCAGAAATTGAATAACTACTAGCCTCTATACCTAACTTAGAATAATTAAATTCTTTAAATATTTCACTTACAATATCAAAATGAGATTTGTTACTTTTAGCAGGAGTATTTTCTACTATTATTAATTCATCTGTTCTTTCTCTTGCTTCAGATAAATATCTTCCATCTAAAATAGCATAAGAATTATCTCTAGTAATTAATATTTGTACCCCACTACCAGTTAAAGTGTTTAAATATTTTTTACTTGTTTTTGATTTTATTAATAAGCCATCTAAACTTAATTCTTCTATTAAATTTCTTATCTTCTCTAAATGCCTTGCCATATTTCCTCCTATAAAAAAGCTACTGATAAAACTATGTGTTTCCACCAACTATTAAACTTATCTATAGATTTCTCAAAATATAATTCTCTATATAGTATAAAAGGCAAGCATTACGCTCGCCTTAATTTTTAGAAATCTAAATCATCTACTAATGCTAAATCTTCTTCTGAAATTTTAGAATCTTGCTTATCTTCTACTTTAAACTCATTTTGTCTTTCATATAACTTGAAGAATGGATACCAAATAAGAATTGATCCAATCATTTGTAGCGCATTAACAACAATAGTTAGCCAATGTCCATTTACTAAGAATCCTTCTAGGAATACTCCAACATATGGTGGATTAAAAATTGGTTTTGCTAATATTCCAGCTTTCATTAAGAATGCTGGGAATGTACCTAAAATTGTTCCCCCAATAACATATGGTAAGAAGAATGTTGGATTTAATACTATTGGTGCACCAAATAATATTGGTTCATTTATACCAAATAATGCTGGTACTAAAGATACTTGTCCTACCTTTTTAAATGCCTTGTTCTTTGAGAATAAGAACCAGAATACTAATCCAAAAGTTACACCTGTTCCTGTAAAGTTAGCAAATGCACTTGTCATACCACCAGTATAGAAGTGTGGTAATGCTTGACCTGCTTGCATAGCTTCAATATTTTCAGCTAAGAATTGAGCTGCTATTGGAGCTGTTATTGGTGATAATACTGATGGATGAATACCAAAGAAGAATAGCATACATCCAAGGAAAGTAATAAATACAAATACCCAAGGGTTATCTAATGATCCTACTAATGGTGATAAGAATTGAGTTAATATTTCTGGTGGTAATACATCAAAAAATGCTAAGCTTAATAATCTTATGGCCATAAATGTACCAACTATAATTACAGTTGTAGGAATTAATTCAAAAGATCTAGAAACGAAATCAGGTACACTTTCCGGCATACGGATTGTAAAATTTTTCTTTTTACACCATCTGTATAATTCAACAGCTAAGATTCCTGATACCATTGCCATAAATAAACCTTTAGTTCCTAAGTATCTAATAACCATACCTCCATCTTCAGTAAAGCTAAATACTAATAAAAGGAACCCAACTGCACCAAGTACCATAGCCCCTGGAACATATAACTTATAATGGTCACTTAAAAAATAAGTGATACATAAACAAACATAGAAGCCCATCATTCCTATAGTTAGATAGAATGGCAGATAAAAATTATCCATATTATTAAAAATAAATTGTGATATTGGATTTGTTTCTCCAATCATATTTGCTATAGCTTCTGGTATTAAACATAAACTTCCTATGATAAGTATTGGCGTCATGGCCACCATTGACTTTTTAATTGCACTTAAATGTGGCTGTTTGTCCATTTTCTGTGCAAGAGGCGTTAGCCACTTATTCATAAAATTTTCGAATTTATCAAACATATTATTTCCTCCCCTTAAATCCATATATTTTTTAATGATTAAATACTAAAATTCTTACATATAATAGCTTCTAGATAAATTTATATTTAATCATTTATTTTGCTCACCTTTTTATACTACTTTTGTTTTGCAAGTTCTGCTTTTCTATAAGCTATTAAAGCCATTTTTAAAGAGGTTGCTCCATCCATTTTTCCATAAGTATCTTGATCGATAACAGTGTATGGAATTTCTCCAATTATCTCTTTAATATAATCTAGCTTATGAGCAATTTGTGGTCCTACAACTAATACATCACAGTTGCCTACTTCTTGCTTTAATAAATCTACAGGTACTGCTGTAAATTCAAAATCAGCATCGTTTAACTTTTTACTCTCCTTCACAGTTTTCTTCATGTTATTCATTAACATGGTAGTTGAAAATCCCCCAGCACAACATAATACAATTCTCATTTTATTTCTCCTCCCTTGATTCAAATACTTCTATTAATGCTTCTATTAAATCTCTAGATAACTGTGAAGACATATAATGATCTTGAGCATGTACCATAAGTAAGCTCACCATTGGTTTAGTCTCAGCATCTCCAGAAAGTTCAGCCTGAATTAATTTTGT
Organism: Clostridium sp. NSJ-49; assembly: GCF_014287725.1. Classification (NCBI taxonomy): domain Bacteria; kingdom Bacillati; phylum Bacillota; class Clostridia; order Eubacteriales; family Clostridiaceae; genus Clostridium; species Clostridium sp. NSJ-49. The sequence goes on from NZ_JACOOP010000012.1 coordinate 65,873, forward strand.
TTGAGCATTATGAGCTTCAAGATCTATTTCTCTTGCTTCTTCCATTAATTTTCTAGCAGCTTCATAATCTCTTTCCTTAACCTTTTTTAAAGCTTGAAAGGCCTTTGCTTTGCTCTCACCAGCAGCGCCTATAATCTGCATTATTTGCATTTCTAATTCATTCATTTTCTGTACCTCCTACAAGTAACTTGATATAACTTCATATTTTTCTACATTTAATTCTTTTATAATATTAACAATTAATTCTACTAACTCATCTATATCTCTTAAATCCGTCATTGAATAACTTCCATGACAATATCTAAGAGGTATTCCTAAAACTATTGCAAGCTTTCCTCCATTAACTAAATGAGCGTTAGCTGCATCAGTTCCCCCTCCACTAAACATGTCACATTGAAAGCTAATATTATTTTCAATAGCTACATCCTTAATAAACTTTAAAAACTTCTTATTAGGAATCATAGTTTTATCATAATGAACTATCATACAGCCTTTAGAAATCTTACGTTGGTTAGTATAATTTCTTACTAAATCAGGTGCACAAGCAACATCTATAGCAAAAACTACATCCGGATTTACTATATCAGTTGTACACTTCCCCCCTCTAGTTCCAACCTCTTCTGAACTAGTAAAGCTTAAATATATATCGTTATCATGCTGTATATTCTTAAGCCTTTTATCAACTTCCTTTAATATATAACACCCTACTCTATCATCAAGAGCTTTTGCCATTAACACATTTTCATTTATCATCTCACTATTACTAGCAAAACAAACCATATCACCTATGTTAACTCCAGCCTTTAAGACTTCATCTCTTGAGCTTAGGCCAATATCAACATAAACATCCTTAACCTTATGATTATCATCATAGGAGCAGTTCATTAGTCCTCTTAGCTTCTTCCTATTCTCTAATGTTACATTAACAGCCTGAAAACTCTTTGCAGAGTCCTTAACTCCACCTATCTGCATAAGATGCAACATTCCTATATCGCTAATATATCTAACCATAAAGCCAACCTCATCCATGTGTGCACAGAACATAAGCTTAGGCGCTCTAGGCTTATCAGTATTATCACTACTATTGTGGTTATCATTATTACTGGCATTATGTTTAACTATCATACTTCCAATGCCATCAAAAGAAACTTGTCCATTTATATCTTTAACTAATATATCTCTTATCTCTTGCTCATTTGATGCTATTCCATCTGCGTTACATAAAGCTTTTAATAGTTCAATATCTACCATTTTTACACCTACTTACTTACTAGCGCTATAAATTCCTTAAAGCTATTAACCTTAATAAGACTTTGCACCATTTCAAGATCATTCATTATCTCAAACAAATCATTTGTTATTCCCTTATTAAACTCTAAATTATCTTTTTTAAGGGCAACCATAAATATTATTGAAACTTTCTTATTATTAAAAATTATAGGTTTTTTTAATATCTTTACAGAAATCAAATCTCTATTAGCTTGCATTTCTATAGGGTGAGGTATAGCTATTCCATTAAGATATATAGTAGAAGAAAATTCCTCTCTTTTTAGTACATACCTTGAATAACCATTTCCTCCAACACCACTTTGCTCTATCTCTTTAGACATCTTAGTGAGGCATTTAATATAATCATCACAAGAATCCTCTATAGAAAAATAATTATAATCAAAAAATCTTTTTACATAATACTCTTTAGTTTTATCAACAAACGCTTCATTAAAATTTTCAAACATAACTAACTGTTTAATATTTAAAATATCATAATCATCCAAAAGTTCTTTAATATATATCAAAGGTACTTTTAAACTAGTGTTTAACTCGCTTATTGAGAAGATTATATCTGGATTAAATTCCTCAAGTTCCTTCATCTCTAAAATTGAGAAAGTCTCGATATTGGCCTTTCCAAAAAGGTTACCTATTTTAAGCTTTATTAGGTAAGCACTTCCCCCTCCAGATGAACAAACTATAGCAATTTTATTATACTTGCCTAGTTTATATATAATCTCTTTTTCCATATGAACCGCAAAATGAGTCGCTATAAATCCTATCTCATCACGAGTAGGCTCTATTCCGTATTTTTCCTTAAGCATATTCCCTAAGGCTATAGCAATATTAAATATGATAGGATACTTAATTGCTAACTCATCAATAATTGGATTAGTATATGATATTTTGTAGCTTAACCTATTAATTAATGAACCAATATGAGTTATCAATAATCTTTTAAAATCTTCATCTTGATTAAAAAACGTATTATTATCTTTATCCATATTAATTAAAAATTCTTCTATATCTACTGCTAACTTTTCTAAATATATAGAGTTTTGCTCATTGCTTCTAGTCTTAGCTTTAACTAAACTTCTAAACTCTTCTATATCCTCATAACTAACTCCAACCCTAAATATTTCCTGTATACTATTTACTAAAGATAAATCACAGTTATCAATAACATCTGTATTTAATCTTGCATGAATAAAAATTGTAACCTTTAACCATGCTGTTAACTCTTTTAGCTCAACATAATTTATATTTAAATCATTACTCTTAAGTGTATCTATTAAAGAATCTTGTATAACAATAAATCTCCTATCAACAACCTTATTAATCTCTTCCTTAACTATTCGGTTATCATCAAGATACAATTTAACTAAAAGCTCTCTTCTTTTTATTAAAGGATTAGTTATTTTCATACCATAATGAGCTTTTCTATCAACCTCTAAATTAAATCTACTAATATATTTGTCCACTTCAGCCTTAAAGCCACTAATTAAAGATTTACTTGAATTAAATACATCCATTAAATTATCCATAGTTGTATAATTATCACTTACTGCTATGTATCCAACTATATTTTCCACAGTAATTTTAGGCTTATCAGCTAATCTCTTCAAATCATTAATAAAACTATTAAACTTAACTTCATCAGTTATTTCTAATAAATATCCCTTACCTCTTTTTTGAGTTAAATGAAATCCTTTTGCATTAGTAATATTAACTAGGTAAGAAAAATCATTTTGTAATGTTCTTTTTGAAATAGAATACTTATTTATAAAGTAATCTATAGATAAATAATCATTAGCCTCAATAAGCTCATTGATTATATCTAACTCTCTCATTTTTAATCCCCCTAATTTTCTAACACTATTGGCTTATATTCATTCAAAACCTTTTGTTATTGTTTACATCTTAATTCTAATTTATCTTCTTGAAATACAAAAGATTTTTAATTGCACACTAATGTGCAAAAAATAAACCAATAGTTTTACTAATTCATTATACAATATTATGTTAAATATTATAAATTTTTAGTTATATATGTTTAAATACTCCATTATAAACTGCTTATAAAATTATGATCTTACTTTGTAATCTTCATAAATAAAAAGCCCTATGCATTATATGCACAGAGCTTTCTTGAAAAATTCATAATTTATACTGATATTTAATATCTTCCTAAATAAAAAATTATTACTTTTCTTTAAGTTTTAGATTATAAAAACAGTATACATATTTAATGAAAGTCATTTAAATTTATATACCTCTAATTATATTTTCTTCTTTTTCTTATATACTGTTAATCCAGCACCTACCGCTATAAGTATAATCGCTATTAACCACATATAACTCTCCTGTCCTGTAGTTGGTATACTGTTACTTTCATTATTTTGATTATTACTTCCATTTTGATTATTAGAAGAATTATTGTTATTTTCACCTGGTTTTACAATTATAGTGTTATCATCACCTTGCTCGTTATTATCTCCACCTGGTGTATCAGGATCTGTATTACCCTCACCTGGATTGTTATTATCTCCACCTGGTGTATCAGTTTCTGTATCCCCACTACCTGGCTTGCTATTATCTCCACTTGGTGTATCAGTTTCCGTATCACCACTACCTGGTTTGTTATTATCCCCACCTGGTGTATCTGGATCTGTATTACCCTCACCTGGTTTGTTATTATCTCCACCTGGTGTATCAGGCTCTGTATTACCCTCACCTGGTTTGTTATTATCTCCACCTGGTGTATCTGGATCTGTATTACCCTCACCTGGATTGTTATTATCTCCACCTGGCTCATTATTTTCTGATTCAACTACGGTCACCTTACAAATATCTGTAAATTCGCCATCACGAGTTATAACCTTAATCTCTGTTGTTCCAGGTCCTTTAGCCTCAACATTTCCATTTTGATCAACTATAGCTACTTTATTATCGGCACATTGCCATATAACACCTTTATTACTAGCATTCTCTGGATAAACATTGGCTTCTAGTTTATATGTCTTAGAATCTGCTAAATTTAAAGTTATATCCTTACTTGGAGTTATTTCAACACCTGTTGCTTTAATGATTGTAATATCTGGTCCTGGTTCTCCATCATAAGATTCAAATTCTTTAGAATCAATAACTACTGACTCTACATTATTTGCTTTGATTCTTTCCTCTTCAAGACAATCTACCTTAATGTAGTAAGATTTATATCTCTCTCCATTATAATTGATATTATTTTTATCTACTGAATATCTATATAAATAATCTTCTTCACTAGTAATTAAGCCAATATTCTTCATATCTAACACTATTCCATCTTCTCTATCTTCAATTATACTTATAGCTGCATTTGCAGGAATAGCACTAGCATTAGATACAGTTGCATCAATAATAATTTGATCTCCTATTTCATAAGTTTTTACTTTAACTTTAACATCAGTATATCCTATAGTTGTTTCTCTTGAATTATCATCTAAATTCTTTTCACCTTCAGCCTCAACCTTTATAACTAAATCTTTTTTACCAGTAATATCTCCTACATTAACAATATCAGATATTTCTGTGCTTTCACCAACAGCTATATTACATTCAACATTCTTTTCACTTATAAGTACGTTTGATGTATCATACACTGCAAGCTTAAAGTTAGTTATATCCTTTAATCCATTATTCTTTACAAGTATATCGATTGGCTGATTAACTCCATCTCTAATAGTTTCATCACAGTTAACAGCCTCTAAAGATATATCATTATTAAATCCATCAATATAAGCTACTAACTTATGAATTTCATCTTCATCACTTTCGTTTACAAGGTTCATAATTATATTCCACTTTCCATCATCACTTACACATCCATCATAATTTGTTATAGCCTCTGTAGCTTCATATACCTTTACTGGTTTGCTCCATCCATCATCTTGTCTTACACTTGCTCTTATTGAATCTAACTCTTCAGTTACAGAATCAAGCCATATTACAATTTCTCTACCATCATGATTTATGATATTATAGTTTTGAGTAATATATTTTATACCTTCTGCTAAAATAGTCTTTTTTGCAAAATCATAACTCATTAGATCATTATTTGAGTACCAGTATAATTTTCCATCATAGAAAGTTGGATTAAATTCAGCAGCTTCATTACTTGTAATCTGAGTAATATTATCATCAGTAGCTATCATTATTTCAATATCATCATAAGTAGAAATGTTATTATCAGTATCTACACCATATGCAACATTTAGCTTATTATTAACTATTGAACTATCAATGCTTGAAATATTGCTATTAACATCAACAAGAACCTCTGACTTTGACCATACATTGTTCTTTTTACTTGATGTATATACTATTTCATTATCTATTGAATCTTCAAAAATATTACTATCGCTACTTACCCAAGATACATAAATTTCATCATTATCTATAGCTATAGAAGGAGACATATCAAGTCTTTCATTATTAGTTAAATATTTAAAATCAACAAAACTATTTGTATTATTATCCCATCTAGCAAATGCTATTTCAGATAATTCCAATGCTTTATTAATTTGATTTTCTAAATCATCTCCATCATTAGGCAATTCTTTAGCTGCCTTTTGCCATACTAAATATAATTCATCATTATAAGCTTTTAAAACAGCATCAAAATCAGGAGCTCCATTATTCCATACATCCTTAGCTTCACTCCATACCCCTTCTTCACATACAGAGTAAACTAATTTAGTTCTGTTATTATCATTTCTATTAGGATCATCTACTTGATATACTGCTATCTGCTTATCCCCAATAGTTTCAATATTTTGAGAACTACTAGGTAGCAATACATTTTCTAATACTAATAAATTTTCATCAGATATATCATTTAGACTTACTGCTCCATCCTTCTCTAAATAACTTCTATCAAGCTTAACAAAATTCTCTGAATTATAAACTGCTGCCGATGGATTTCCTTCTAATATTTTCTTACGTCCATAATAATTATCTACTACTACCCATGTTCCTTTTATAGATGGTGTTTCAGCAGTAAATACAAACATTAAAGATGCTTTTAGCTTAGCAGACCCTATAAGTTGACCACCAAAATGCTCATTTGTAAAATCTATCTTTAATGGTAACTCAACATTACCTTCAGCTCCAACTGAAATAGCCCCATTAATTCCAGCTCCACCACCAATAGTAAATTTAGGTGTTATAGTTAATGCTAAATCTAAAACTAGATTTTGTGGCTCTACAGTTACTTTGCTAACACCAGAAGCAAGCTCAACCTTACCTCCGCCACCAATTTCAAAATATACAGGCACAGGTCCTACAACAAATTGCTGATTATATTTATACTCAATTCCAGCATCTCCTACTAAAGATCCCTTAACCTTTGTTAGATTTCCATCATCATCAACAACTCCTTCTGCATATCCAATAAGGTTAAACTCTGGTTCAGAAAATCCTTTTTTCAAAGTAAAGCCACCGCTTTTTGCTCCAAAAGTCTTCATTACTTCCTTTAATTTTTTAATTCTATCCTTAGTTTCCTTAAGATCATCAACCTTATCTTTTAAATCGTCATACCACTTTTCTACACCATTACCTGGTTCTATACCAAAAGCAATTTTTACCTTATTCTCTTCTTGAATAACTGTAAATGGTATAAAATCTAAAGATAATTTAATTGTTGACCCCGCGATAATAGGTAAACCGCTCTCAATCTTAAAACCATTATCCTTAAATAAAGTAAATAAAGCATCGTCAGACTCTATGTCCCATTTAGACTTATCATTAACTGTAAGTAATATCTCTCTTGGTTTAGACTTAACCTTGCCGTCAGCACTAACCATAATTACATATATTTTTTTACCTGCATCAAATGTCTTACCTGGTGCAAAATCAATTACTCCAGTTTCAGTAGATATAGACTGATCTTCTTGATATATAATATATTTTCCTGGAGTAGCTCCATTCCATTCACCATCTAACTTAATAGAGCATTCTATTTCTGATCCATCAAAGAAGTATTCTCTTTCATGTAATAAATCGGTTCCACTATTTTTAGATAATACCATTGTTATATAAGGAGTTCCATTATTGCTAACCTTATCTAGATAAAAAGCTCTTAAAGTACCTGGATTTACATTATATATAAATTTTGATCTTTTATATCCCTCTGCTGTTACTTCAACAGTACATTCCCCAGATATTCCAACAAAAGTTGCTATACCATTTTTATCTGTTTTTACAGTTTGTCCATTAATCTTAACCTCTGCATCTTTAATAGCTGCAAATCCGTCCTTATCTCCAACAAAAATATTGTGTTCACAATTATTTATCCAGTACTCCTTTAATGGTTCTATGTCCGTAACATCTATTTTACTTACACGTATTGCATAAGTGAACAAATCATCCATTGCCTTTTTAGCAAATTGACCTCTATTGCCACCATTAGGATGCTGTTCTCCACCATGTACATAGTTATACTCCCAAGTTAATCCAGAAGCTATTACCCTTCCTTTTCCAAGTGGATATTCAACTAAAGTTGGATTACCATCTTCATTAGTTAATATAATCTTAGAACCAGCAGGTAAAGAGCTTTGATTAAAGCTTACATGGCTTGCCCAGTTCTCATATAAGTCTTCATCTAAAAGAACTTGATTATCAGTTAACTCACCAGTTACAATTGGATGATTATTATCTGCAACATAATTCCTAAAAGAATTATTATTTGTTTTTTTAACCTCACCTGGCAAAGCTTCTGATAATACACCTTCAGCCCATCCTGAATCACAGGCACCAAAAACTATTACCCCACCAATACTCGCAAACTTTTCTAAGTATTCCTTAAAGTTTTTATAATTTTCATACATTTGAAAAGACTGGTCATTTGCAAATACAACAACTCCATACTTAGACAAATCTACGCTTAAAAAATCCTCTGTACTAACAAGATCATACTCAGTTATTCCAGATAAAACAACTTGGTTTGTATTTATATGCCAAGGAAGGTTATCTTCAATTAACAATACACGTTTACTCTCTTCAACACTAAATGTTGTTGGTGTATCATACTCTATATACTCACTTTTGATTAATGTATATCCTTCACTAGGTTTATCAGATGAACTTATTGAAGAATCAGTTCCGTCATTATTTATATCATCATCCTCTTCAACTGTTTCTTCTTCCTTTTCTCCATCATCTTTACTATCTTCTTCATTGCTTATTTCTTCATCATTACTTATCTCATTATCTTGAGATATTTCTTCATTGCTATTCTCATCTTCTACTAAAGCTTCATTGTTATCAAGTAATTCCTCCTGCTGTTCTACATTGGCTCCACCTTCACCATCATATACCTCAGCTCTAGCATTACTGAATGTAAAATTACTTATCATAAAAATCGTCATCAAAGCCGCTATCAATGCTTTATGTTTTCTAAGCTTCCCAATTAATTCTTTCACCCCAAAACCATTAAACTATCAGCTTACTAGGAATCCAATTCCCATAATCATTAACCATACACCCACACAACCAAAGAATAGCCCCATTATATAAAGCATAAAATTCTCTAAAAGAATAATTTGCTTTGGATTATCTCTTCTATACAATATAGTTAATTGCTTCCCTATATGTTTTTCATATATACGCACACTTCCAATATCATGTACAATAGTGTATTCACTACCTTCCGCCACATACTTTAATATATAATTATTATTATTTCTGTCTCCAATATATCTCTGAATACCCACTACAGTAGCTTTAGTTTTACCGCAATTAAGTAACACGTAGAAAAATTTCTTAAATAAAGCTATACACATAACAATTAACATAATTCCAAATGCAAAGAATGGTAATGATCTTAACATACTTTTCCCTCCTTTCCTTCCTAGTAATATCTCCATTACTTAACATATTCATTTTCTCTAATGTGTATAACATAATATTCAAAAATTTTGTTCATCATTTTTTAACAAATTTCTAATATGTGTTCTATCTATAAAAAATACCTTAGAAGTGCATTAACAATATAAATGCATTCCTAAGGTATTTTGATTATCTCTTAAAACATCTCAAACTTATTGCAAACCAAAAGTATCATAATAATAAATACGTATAATATTAAAAATTTCAATAACTTTTTTATCTTAATTGTCTATCATAAGTTTTTTCGTCTTTTCTTATATACTGCTTATTAAATTTTAAAAATAAATTTAAGTAATAACTTCTAGAAGGGCTTTCTATTAAAATTTATATTATAAATATCTTTAATATTATAAAAAGGCTGTGCATTTGCATCAGCCTTTCAATGTATTAAAATATTAGAAACAAAAAATCTTATATTAACCTAATCTATTGCTTCTGAAAGTATTCTTTTTTATTTAAAATTACAACTCCTGCTAATACTAAAGTCATTGCTAACATTATTGTTATATTGCTATTAACTCCACCTGTTTCAGGTAATTTACCCTTATCATAATTGCTTCCGTTATTAGTTTCTGATGGTCTTACTGTAACAATTTTATCATTCTCTGATTCTGATGGCTCTACTGGTTGTACAGGAACTATTGGTTCTTCTGGTTCTATTACTACTACTTCCTGGTCTAAGTTATCTTTATCAGAAATAAAGTAAGTACTACAATGATCAATCTCAAAAGTTACATATTCATCCCCATATACATACTCAATATATAATGATTCTTTTATTTTTTCAGGTTTTCCAGTTTCTTTATTATAATAATATAATGTAACTTCTTTATTGGATAAAGGAGATTTATATCCTATATATGCTTTAACTTCTGCTTTTCCTGGAAGACTTCCATTATGAGCAAAATCTATAATAACTGCATTTTCATCAATCTCTAATATTTTATTTTCATATTCTGATACATTACTAACACTTAAATTTACATCTCTAATGTCTTCATCATTAATATTATTACCATCAAAAGTCCAGCTTTAATCATAAGTTAATAAAAATATCATTTTACATTTACATATTGCTTATTTTGCAAATATTTCCGTCCCATCTTAAAGCTTTAATCCCTCTTCCACCATGTCTATTTTTTAGTATTATAGCATTTATGCAGTTAGGATTTTCTTTTGCATCTTTTGAATCGTAATCTACTTTCCCTTCACGGAACTTATTGTCTTTATATGCCCTATCATCAAATCTCTTATCTCTGTAAAGACCTATTATTTGATCGCTATCTTGCTCAATTCTTGCGCTGTCTTGAATATCCGCTTCCGTTAGTATTTCATAGACTTCACCATTATTTCTATCAACACTTCTATTAGCTTGAGCTACTAAAACTACACATATATTTTCTTCTATAGCAAGTGTCTTAAGCCTTGATGTTATCTCCCCTAATTTCTCTGTAAGTTTAGCAGAGGAACTTGGATCTACATACTTGTTTATATAATCAAGAAAGATGATATCTAGGTTATTTTTAAGCTTGTACACCTTTATTTCATTAATGAATTTATCTATACTAGTTTCAGTACTTATATAAAGCATATTACTTAGAAGCTTAGAACAAAATTCAGAAACCTTATCCTTCTCTTCATCTGTAAGTAGATCTTTTTCAAACCTATTATTATCAATATTAAATTGACTGGCAGCCATTCTATTTAATACTTCATCTTCACTCATCTCTGCACTACCATAAATTACATTATGTCCACTAAGTGCCATATTCTTAGCTACTTGTATTGAAAAAATACTTTTACCAACTCCACTTCTAGCAAATACAGTAATAAGTCTCCCCCTTCTAAAATTCCCCAAGATATCATCAATCTTAGTTAATCCACTTTTAACTCCCATATCCTTATTAATCTCATATAAATTTTTTAAATAATTATCATAAATATCTTCAATATTTAAATCTTTTTTAAGAGTACAATTATACAAATTAATTAAAGTGTTGCTCAACTTATTTTCCATATCTTCAATAGTCATCTCATCACTTACATGAGAACACAAATTAAGTACAATCCTCTTTTTATAAGCTTTAATCAATAGCTCTAGCTTTGTCTCAAAAGCAACATCAGTTGAGCTACAGCTATAAACTTCACTAACATAGCTAACTCCACCCATCAGCTTAATTATCTCCTTATAATTTTCTAAGAAGTTAATTAAATCAATCTCCTTTTTATCATCAGCCATCTTTATAATTCCTTCATAAATCATGCTGTGATTCTCAACCTGAAACATATACTTTTTTATATTTTCATTAGCTTTAGGTATCAATCCTGGATTTACAAACATAGTCCCTAAAATACTTTGCTCTAGCTCAATATGCTGACTAGTTAACACAATATCCTCTCCCTCTGGACCTTCTGTGTCCAATTATTTGGACCCAGAAGGTCCAGTTTTTGAAAATTAATCGATATATTCTGACGCTTTTATTTTAACTTTTTCCTTGGAGGTATTTAAATAACTTTTCCAAAGGTGCCCTTCATAGGTAAACTTATAAATTCCATTGGGCTTTATCAAAAAGCTTTTTAAATCCCATAGGTAATCATAATAAAACTTACTATGATAAACCTCTGCATAATTATCTATAGCCTGCAATATCTGCTCTATGGTAAATACCCTTAATACACTTTCAATACAACTTGCTATATTTTTAGTTAAGGTTAATTCATTGCTGATGTTCTTCTCATTCCATTTATCAAAAATCCTTATATATATTTCTTTTTTGTTTTTATATTGTTTTATTAGAGTATCGGTTGTGATACTACTACTCGTATCACTTGAGTTACTACTTCTAGTATCACTTAAGTTACTACTGGTATTTAACTTAACTTCAGTAGTATCACTTCTGTTACTATTACTAGTATCACTTACGTTACTATTACTAGTATCGCTTGAGTTACTACTGGTATTTAACTTAACTTCAGTAGTATCACTTCTGTTACTATTACTAGTATCACTTGAGTTACTAGTGGCATTTAAATCAACACCACCAGTATCACATTCGTTACTATTTATCTCACTAGTACTAGATAGATTATTAGTTATTATGTCATTATTTTTTACCTCACCAGATAAATAATCCTTAATAAACTTATAACAATTAGCTCTATTCTTCTTCATTGTTATAATATAATTTTTCTCCTTAAGAGATTTGATAAGACTAGCTATAGTATTTCTATTCTTAGTTCCAAACAAAGCCATTAAAGATTCATAAGTTGGATAGACTTCTCCAATATTTTTATAATCAAAACTTTTAAGAGCAATTATAAAATACTTCTCATAAATATTTAAATCACTGTCATTTAAAATCATATTGCTCACTCTTGTAAAACCATTACTACTCATATATATTTAACTATCCCCCTTATTAAAATAACAGCTTGTCAAATGCATCTAATACATCATCAACATTAGCTGTACCACTTGATGACGTAAGTAAATTGGGCTGTATTACTGTTAAATCTATAGAATTAGAGCTTGTCTCACATAAGTATTCATCTACAGCTTTATATGCAATTTCCATCATCTCTTCATATTCATCAACTTCAATAAAATCACACTCCATAGACACTATCTTCATAGCATGTATATTCTTCTTACTCACCATAATAACATCACAAAACCTATTTCCATTCTTGTCTGTTGGATTTAATATGATTTTGCCTTCTTTATATCCATCCCCCTTTTCCATCTCAATTCCAACAAGGCAACAAATCTGTGCACAAGCTACATCTGATGCCTTTTCAACATAATCAGAAAAACCACTCTTCCTTGAAACTCGATCATAAAATATATTATATTTATCCTCACTTATAAGCTCCATCTCCAAAGCAGCCTTACTTGTAGATAATCCTCCAATAAGCTCTTCCTTTAACTTAATTCCAAAATCACATTTCATAATAATTAAACTTCCTTTCATATTTAATTTTTGACTCTATAATTATTTTAACAACCAATTATTTGCTGAAAATTTATTGAATATTTGTTCTATATTTATTTTATTTGTTTTATTTGCTAGATATTTGTATAAAATTTGCTTATTTATTTAGAAAATAAAAAAGCCCTATGCATCATGCACAAGACTTATAATTAGCCACTTATTGGACTCTTAAATTTAATTTATATCCTACGGACCTTATTGATATAAGTTCTGATTTACTTAAACCTAGCTTCTTCCTTAAAAGCCATACTTGAAAATCTACATTTCTATCATTAATTAAACGTTCTTCTCCCCAAATTCTCTCTTTAATAATTTCTCTAGTTAATACCTTTCCTCTTGATGATAAAAATAGCTTTAATAACTCAATATTCAAATGAGTCAATTCATCACCTATATCGTCTACCCAAAACGTATAAGTGGAAAAATCAATTTTTACATTTTTATATTTCCATACCTCATCTTCTATAATGCTTTCATCAACTCTCTCAACTACCATCTTAAAACCACCTCATAATTCAACTTTTCTTCTTTACCCTTAGCTAAATATTTAAAAGAACTTAACTTTTTATATGTATATTTATTACTATATATATAGAATACACCATGAACATGAGTTCTACAAGTCTTAATTTATAATTTTTATACATTTTTATAATAAAAGAAATAAATCTTATGATTATACATAAAACTTATCTCTTAAAATATGCCTATAAAATTAATCTAATACTATTTCTTCTGATTCATAATTAGTATTTTTCAAATTATTACATATCTTATTTCATATATATTTTTCTGCAAAAAATAACTATCAGTAAATAACACAAAATTTATTTACTGATAGTTATTACACTTAATAATTACTCTTCCTAAAAATAGAATAATTACTACTACAAAAGTTCTTCCCTTAAACTTTTGCAATGTATTTTTATCCGGTATCTTACATCTTAAATAATTCTAAATTCATATAATAAGAGTTACTTTAAAATTTAATTTCCCCACCAACAAAGATTATATCAATATTTTTCATTTATTCAATGACATATTTTTTAAGTAAAATTTCTATTTTTTTCTTTATTTTAATAAATCAATTACTATTAAATTTATTTATTAATATCTATGTATTACTTCATATTTTTGTAATTTTTTATTTTACTTAATTAATCTATTTGTCGAATTTTATCTATATTTTTCTAACGCTTTATGTAGTAAAATTATATATATATATTAATTCTTATATTATTTTTACATAAATCTAAATTATATTTTTTAATATAATTTGTCCATATTTAATTCTTCTTAATA
>NZ_JACOOP010000013.1:0-77182 GCF_014287725.1 Clostridium sp. NSJ-49
AGAAATGGTATATTATTGCATGAAAAGAAAATAGCGTAAAGGTATATTTTTACAGAGAATAGGAGATTTATAACCTCCTATTTGTCGTGTCAAAAAACTTGTTCATTTAGAAATAATTTCATATAAATATATGAATAAAAAATAAAAAGACCGTCTACTGAAATGATTTTAAAAATCATTTCAGAGACAGCCCCTTTTTTTAATTAGTAACAACATCTAAAGGAGTTTGTATATTTTCTTCAGTAGCAAGTTTGTTTAATGATTTAAATTCTTTAGCTATTAATATTATTGTAATAACTACAGATAATAAGTCAGCACAAGCACCAGCAGCCCATACTCCGTCTAATCCCATAAATTTAGGTAATATTAATGTGAATGGAATTAGAAGAATAACTTGTCTTAATAAACTTACAAACATAGACATTTTAGCTTTTCCAACTGATTGATAGTAACTTGTTGCTACTATGTTAATTCCTACTATAGGCATCATAAGTAAATAAATTCTTAAGCCTTTAACTGCTAATCCAGTAAGTTCGGCATCGTTATTAAATATGCTTATTGCAATTTGAGGGAATAATTGAATTAGTATTCCACCAATAGTACATATTATTGTAGCTGCTATAGTTGCATATATAAACGTCTTTTTAGCTCTCTCAAATTTTCTAGCGCCGTAATTAAAGCCTATTATTGGTTGGCAACCTTGGTTTATACCGAATATAGGCATCATAAATACCATATTTAATGAACCGATAATTGTCATTGCACCAATAGCTAAGTCATTTCCATAAGTTTTTAAAGCATTATTAGCTACAACTTGTACTAAACTATTTGCTATTTGAGTAGCAAAAGGAGCAATTCCGATAGCGAAAGTCATTAAAATTAGACTCTTTTTAAGTTTTAAATTTTGTGATCTTAACTTTAAGTTAGATTTACCTTTTGTATAGTAGTATAAAATAATAAAGAATGTAAGTGCTTGTGAGATAACAGTAGCTAAAGCAGCACCTTTAATACCCATATTAAATACAAATACAAAAACATAGTCTAAAATAACATTTGTAACACATCCAACAATCATAGTGAATGATGCCATTTTAGGATTACCGTCAGCTCTAACTGTACTGTTTAATGCAAAAGAAAGAATATTAAAAGTACATCCAATTAAGATTACTGTTATATATTCTTTAGCGTAAAATAAAGTATTTGCGCTAGCACCAAATAAATTTAATATAGGGTTTAAGAATATAAGACCTATAGCAGTTATAGCAATACCAACTATTAAGCTTAATGTAACTGCATTACCAATTAGCTTTTCAGCAATATCTTTCTTACCACGACCAAGATTTAATGAGATGTTAGCAGTTGAACCTATACCTATAAGCATACCAAAGGCTAAAAGTATAGACATGATTGGCATTGTAATACCAACTCCAGTTAAGGCTAAAGAACCAACATCAGGTATACGACCTATAAACATTCTATCAACGATATTGTATAAGGCATTTACTAGCATTCCTATAATTGCAGGAATAGAATATTTTAAAAGTAGTTTTCCAATAGATTCTTCAGCTAAATATTTTTGATTACTCATGTATTACCTCCTAGTTTTTTGAAACATTTTTAGTTAATTTATTTAATATTTTTAATCCATAAAGAATCTCTTCTTCGCTTAAATTTGAAGTAAGCATATCTTCCCATTTCATTAAGCTTGCAAGAAATTCATCCTTAATTTCTAAGGCTTTTTCTGTTAAGTAGATTTTATTTACTCTTTTATCAGAAATATCTTTATTTCTTTCAACATAGCCAAGCTCTTCAAGTTTTTTTATTGCTTTGGCAGTAGTGCCTTTATCTATATTTATAAGTTCAGAAAGTTTTTCCTGGCTTATACCATCATTTTTATATAGATGAATCATAAACATATATTGACCAGAACCAATACCGAACTTATGAAATTCTTTTGAATAAAACACACTAGATTGACGATAAAGAATTGAAATATATCTTCCAAAGTATTCGTTGTTCTTATTATTCATAGATAAATCCTTTCGATTTGTTTTGCTTTATATATTATAATGCTAAAATAGTTGCAATTGCAACTAAATAAAAAATGAAAAAATAAAAAAAATTTACAAACTTACCTATGAAAATAATTAAAGTGTATTTAATAGGAAAATAAAAGTATATAATATGAATATAGAAAAAATAGCCATAAACATTTATAATAATTAATGTTACTTTGCAGTAGAATTTTATTAAGATGGTAGAAATATAATATAGGTATTACTTTTAAAGGAGAAATATTATGTGGGTTATATATGCATTTGCTTCAGCAATATTTGCAGGAGCTACATCAATATTGGCTAAGGTTGGTATAAAAGATGTAGATTCACATGTTGCAACAGCTATAAGGACAATAGTAGTTTTGATTTTTTCATGGATGATGGTTTTTTTAGTGGACTCACAATGGACATTAAATGATATAAGTACTAAAAGTTATGTATTTTTAATACTTTCAGGAATGGCTACAGGAGCATCTTGGCTTTGTTATTTTAAGGCATTACAAATAGGAGATGTAAATAAAGTTGTTCCAATAGATAAATCTAGTACAATTTTAACTATGATACTAGCATTTATAGTATTAGGCGAGAAAATTACAATAAATATGATAATTGGAATGATTGGAATAGCCATAGGTACTTATTTGATGATTCAAAAGAAAGAAGAAAAACTAGATAATTTAGAACAGAATGTGAAAGGGTTAAAAAATAAAGCTTGGCTATTATATGCATCACTTTCAGCTGTATTTGCATCCTTAACTTCTATTCTAGCTAAAATAGGAATTGAGAATGTAGAATCAAACCTAGGAACTGCAATTAGGACAATAGTTGTTTTGATTATGTCATGGATAATTGTATTTATAACAAAAAAACAACATGAAATTAAAAACATAGATCGTACAAGCTTATCATTTATAGTATTATCAGGAATTGCAACAGGTGGATCTTGGTTATGTTATTACAAGGCTTTGCAAGATGGATTAGCTAGTGTGGTTGTACCTATAGATAAATTAAGTATATTAGTAACTGTAGGTTTTGCGTATGTATTCTTAAAGGAGAAGTTCTCAAAAAAATCTTTAATTGGGTTAAGTTTAATAGTTGCTGGAACCTTAGCACTATTAATAAAAATATAAAATAAAAATGCTTCAGCAAATAAGCTGAGGCATTTTTTTATATAGAACTTTTAGAAGCATATTTTTTAGGTGTTATACCAGTAAATCGCTTAAAGGTTTTAGTAAAATAACTTTGGTCATGAAAACATAATAAGGTTGAAATGTCTAATATAGAATAATTAGTATGAGTTAAAAGATATTTAGCTTCATCAATTTTACATTTCAATATGTATTCACTTAGGCTAATTTTTACTTCATTTTTAAATTTTGAAGATATATAGGGCGGAGATAGATTTAATATATTACTAATTTTTGAAAGTGAAATATCTTCGTATAGATGTTTCAAAATTATGTCTATGCAATTACAAGTAATTTTGGAGTAGTTAGATTTTTGGACTTCTTTTACTTTTGCAGCAAAAGCTATAGGGATTTTAGTTTCTATAGTAATAAAAGAGCTAATATTATTAATTTCTTCAATGTTTTGAATGAATGAATCGCTAAGAGTAAAAGCATCTTCACAAGATACACCACCATCAATAGATGCCTGAGTACATAAGGTTGTTAGAGCTATAATTAAATTTTTTCTATTTCGAAGGTCATTACTTTTGGCAACTGTACCTGATTCACCATCAGGTTTAGATTTTAAATCTAATAATAGTTTATCTATATTTCCAGTTTTTATATCATTATAAATAGCTCTTACAAGTTTGTTGCTATGATGATGAGTAGTATTTTGTCTATTTGTAGTTAATAAAGTTTTATATGTATTTTTTACTTTAAAATTAATGTCCAAGTAGGAATTATCATCCCTTAAGATATAATCACTATACATAGGACTATTGTAAATAGAGAAAAAAAGCAGGCTAATCCAATTTAATATACTTGATATTTCAATAACGGGAATTTCACTATAATACTTATATATAAGATCCTTATCAATATTTGAAATATCTTTATTATTATAGATATAATTTTTATCTATAGGACTACTTAAAATTGGACCAATGATTATAGATCCCATATACTCTTCAAAGTTCAAATTAACTATTATAAATTTAAAGATATGCTTAGTACTAACTAGTATTGGAAGAGTTAATGTACAATAGCTCATAGATAACTTTATAAGTAAGTTATCAAAATCTATTGATATATTTGTTGATGTCATATTTTTGAGTGAATAGATGATATTATTTTTATTAGAAATATAACATACAGATGTATTAAATGTACTAAATGTTAAATCACAGAGATATTTAATTTTATTAAAAGGTAAATTTTGAGACATAATAGAAACTCCTACATTAAAATATTTATAAAAATATAAAAATAATACAAATGTGAAATAATTGTAAATGTTATCATATAATTTAGGAAAAATCAACATAATATTTTAATTTAGTAAGATATTGGGGGGATGAAATTGGGGAGAATAGATGAGGTATTTAATAAGTTAATTGAATTATATGATGGTGAAGGGGTTACTACAATAGATATTGCAACTGGATTAGGATTAAGCAGAGCAAACGTAAGTAATGATTTAAATCGTTTATGTGAAGAAGGCAAAGTAATAAAGAAATGTGGAAAACCTGTATTGTTTACTCCAATAATTAAAAAGAAACCTAAAGTTAAAAAAATATTAAACAAGAATGTGTTAGATAATTTTGTTGTTGAAAACAAAAGCTTATATTCAGCAGTTGAACAAGCTAAAGCATCAGTTTTATATCCACCAAATGGAATGAATATGTTGGTTCTTGGAGAAACTGGTGTAGGAAAATCAATGTTTGTATCACTAATACATAAATATGGAATAGAGATGAAGAAGTTTATAGAAAACTCTCCATTAATAACATTTAATTGTGCAGATTATGCAAATAATCCACAGCTTTTATTAGGTCAATTATTTGGATGTAAGAAAGGAGCTTATACAGGCGCTGATTCAGACAATGTAGGATTAATAGAGAAGGCAAATGAGGGGATTTTATTCTTAGATGAAGTTCATAGGTTACCATCTGAAGGGCAAGAAATGCTTTTTACTTTTATGGATAAAGGTATATATAGAAGGCTTGGAGAAACTGAATTTGAGCGAAAAGCTAAAGTGCTTATTGTTTGTGCTACCACAGAAAATCCAGAAAAGGTTCTGTTAAAAACATTTACTAGAAGAATTCCAATGACAATACATATTCCATCATTAGCTGAAAGAAGTATTGAGGAGAGATTTTCCTTGATTAGTACCTTTATGAAAGATGAATCAGCTAGATTAGATAAAGAGATAAAAGTATCTATGAATTCTATAAAAGCTTTATTAAGCTATGATTGCGAATTTAATATAGGACAATTAAAAGTGGATATTCAATTAATATGTGCAAGAGCTTATGCAGAATACGTATCAGGGAGAAAAACAGATATAAAGGTGAATAGCTTGGATTTACCACTATATATAAGAAAGGGCTTATATAAAGAAGTTGACCATAGGCAATTGTGGAATAAGCTTATAGATATTAATAAGAAGTATTGTATATTTAATAATATTAATGATGAGATAATTTTTGAAGATTATAAAGAAGAAAGTAATATATATGAGTTAATAGAAGCAAGATACCATCAGTTAAAGGATAGAGGAATTGATGAGTCAAATTTACAGGAAACTATGAACTTTGATATAGATAATTATTTCAAGAAGTATATAAATAAGCTTAATAAAAATTTTAATTGTACTTTTGATATATCACAATTAGAAGGATTTATTGATGGAGATATAAGAAGAGTTATATTGGAAATAATTAATTTTAGTGAAGATAGGTTAAATAGAAAACTAAGTGAGAAGGTTTGCTATGGAATGGCCGTACATATTAATAGTTCCATAGAGAGGGTTAAATCTAATAAAAAGATTACTAATCCACAATTAAATAAAATACGAGTCGAAAATACTATTGAGTTTAATATAGCATTAGATTTGTTAAAAATTATTGAGAGATCATTAGATATAAGCATGCCCATAGATGAAGCCGGTTTTTTAGCCATATTTTTAGCATATGATAAGTGTAATATAAACAAAGAAGAGCAAGAAGTAAAGGTAATAGTTATTGCTCATGGAGAGACTACAGCTACATCTATGGTTAATGCCACTAATAAGTTATTGGGAAATAATTATGCTATAGGGATAAATGCTCCTATAGAAGAAAGTCCAGAAAAAGTATTAGAGAGAGTTAGGAAATATATTAGCAAGAATATAAAATCAGATATTCTATTCTTAGTTGATATGGGTTTATTAACGACTTTTGCAAAGGAAATAGAAGTAGAGTTTAATATAAAAACTAGAGTTATGCCATTAGTAAGTACTCTACATGTTCTTGAAGCAACAAGAAAAGCTATGCTTGGATATAATGTTGATGAAATATTAAATGATATGATAAAAGTTAATGAGTTGTATATTACAGACTATGAAACTAAAAAGGATCTTTTACCAAGTGATAGCATAAAAAAATTAGCTATACTATCAATATGTACAACTGGTGATGGAGGGGCTAAAAGTATACTTAATTTATTAGAAAATAAACTGAATTATGATAGTAATGTAATAGAGATTATTACAATGAATTTAATTGGGGAAGAAAATATAGAAAACAAGATAAAGAGATTATCAAGAGAGTATAAAATAATATCTCTAATAAGCACATTTGATATAGAGGTAGATATATTTAAGATTTCATTAAAAGATATATTTGTTGGAGATGGAATCAATAAATTACAAAAAGTTATTGATCTAGAAACAACATATATAAAAATGGTAGAAACTCTTAAAACACATTTAAAACACATTGATGGAGAAAGAGTTTTAGAACATATAAAGTGTTTTAATGAAAGAATTCAGAAAAAAATGAACATGAAGATAGAAACAAATAGATTAATAGGAATAACACTTCATATAGCTTGCATGATAGATAGATTAAATGAAGGAATAAATGCGGAACCTTTTGAATTAAGGGAGAAATTTATAAAAGAAAATAAAGAGTTATTTAACTTAGTAAAAATTGAAATAAATAAATTAAAGAATAAATACTATGAAAATATTGAAGTAGATAATGATGAAATATGCTATATCACTAGTTTCTTCAAAGGTGGATTCATAAATTAATAATAATGTTTTAATAAAAACTCTCATTAATTGAGAGTTTTTATTTTATGTGTTTTATTAGTTTTGGCATGGCAATTGCTTTATATATTATTAAGAAAACATAAAAAATTAAGAGGTGAATAGAAAATGGATAATATGGAGTATCAAGAAGTAGTATTTGGTTTAATAGTAAATGCAGGAAATGCCAGAAGTAAAGCTATGAACTCAATAAGGTTAGCTAAGAAGGGTAAGATAGAAGAAGCTAAAGAAAATTTAAAATTATCTGAAGAAGATTTAAATCTTGCTCATGAAATACAAACTAAACTGATTCAAGGAGAAGCAGCAGGAAAGAAAACAGAACTTTCATTATTAATGGTACATGCTCAAGACCATTTGATGAACGCAATAACAGTAAAGGATTTAGCAAATGAAATAATTGAGATTCATGAAAAGCTAATAGTAAATTAAGGTTAAAATTTATAAAAAGTATTTATTTAAATTTATATATATTTTTAGGAGGAAAGAATAATGAAAAAAATAACTTTAATTTGTGCAGCGGGGATGTCTACAAGTTTATTAGTAACAAAGATGGAGACTGTAGCAAAGAAAAATAACTTGCCAGTTACAATAACTGCAATTCCACAATCAAAATTTGTTGAGTATGAAGATAAGACAGATATTCTTTTATTAGGACCACAAGTTAGTTTTTTATATGAAGATTTTAAGGAAAAATATGAGCCAAAGGGAATAGTAGTTAAAGTTATAGATAGTGCAGATTATGGAATGATGAATGGTGCAAAAGTTTTAAAAGCAGCATTAACTAAATAAAAGGGGGATAAGAAAATGAACGTATCAAAAGTACAAGAAAAAGTTATGCCAGTTGTAAATAAAATAAGTAATAATAGATATTTAAAAGCAACATCAGATGGGGTTGCTGGAGCGCTTCCGGTAATTATTGTAGGGGCAATATTTACTTTGTTAGCAAACTTCCCATTTGAGCCATATCAAAACTTTTTAGCAAATACAGGACTTGTAACATTATTTAATTTACCAATAACATTTACGACAAACCTTCTTTCTTTATATGCAGTATTTTTCATTGGATATAAGATGTCAGAAAGCTTTGATTGTAGTGGCCCTATAGCAGGTATGATATCTTTATTATGTTTCTTTATAGTAACTCCATTAGCCAATGTAGAGGGAACTAGCTTTATATCATTTGAATGGTTAGGAGCAACTGGATTTTTCGTTGCTATATTAGTTGGATTAGTTGTAGGAAGAATATATGCACTTATAGTTACTAAAAATATAGTAATTAAAATGCCAGCAGGTGTACCTCCTACAATAGCACAATCTTTTACTGGATTAATACCAGCATTTATAATTACACCTATTTTCTTAACTGTATCAGCAATTTTTGCTAATAGTTCTTTTGGAAGTATACATGCATTAGTTTATCAATTTGTACAAACACCATTACAAGGATTAGGTGGGTCATTTGGAGCTTTATTAACAGTAATTCTTGTATCTCATGTATTATGGTTATTTGGTATTCATGGAACTATGGTAGTCTTTTCAATAATGATGCCTATATGGACAGGGTTAGATATGGCAAATTTAACAGCATACAATGCAGGACAGCCATTACCTAATATAGTTGGATCAGCATTTTTAATGACTTATGTATTAGTAGGTGGATCAGGTGCAACTATGGGAATGAATATATATATGTCATTTAGGGCTAAGAGTAAACGTTATAAGACTTTAGGAGCATTAGCTTTACCAGGAAGTGTTTGTGGAATAAATGAACCTTTAATTTTTGGAGCTCCATGTATAATGAATCCAAGACTAGCAATACCATTTATAGTATCACCTATAGCTTGTGCAACAATAGCGTATTTATTAACTGTAACAGGAATAGTTCCAAGATTAGCATGTATAGGATTACCTTTAGGAACTCCATTAGTAGTAGGTGGATTCTTACAAGGTAGTTGGATGATAGCGGCATTACAAATTTTATTAATTGTAGTATCCTTCTTGATATATTTACCATTCATTAGATCTTTAGATAAAGAAGCTTATGCTATGGAACAACAAGAAGAGGAAGATGATGTAGATTTTAGTGATGTTGTTTTTGACTAAGAAATATATAGTATAAATTTAAAATGAGGCTTGTTTATTATAAATAAGCCTCATTATTAGGAGGAAAATAATATGAGTAAAAATAGATTTCCAGAAAATTTCTTATGGGGAGGAGCTGTAGCTGCTAACCAATGTGAAGGAGCATGGGATGTTGATGGAAAAGGAATTAGTACGGCTGATGTAGCAACAGCTGGGTCAAGGGAAAAGCAAAGAGAGTATACTGATGGAGTAATTGAAGGAAAGTATTATCCATCTCATGAAGCAATAGATTTTTATCATAGATTTGAAGGTGATATTGCTTTACTTGCTGAAATGGGATTCAAATGTTTTAGAATGTCAATTGCATGGACAAGAATATTCCCAAATGGAGATGAAAGTGAGCCAAATGAAGAAGGATTAAAATATTATGATAGATTATTTGATGAATGTTTAAAGTATGGAATAGAGCCTGTAGTTACAATATCTCATTATGAAATGCCATATACATTAGTCGAAAAATATGGGGCTTGGAGAAATCGTAAATTAGTAGATTTTTATGCTAATTACTGTGAAGTTATATTTACAAGATATAAAGATAAGGTTAAATATTGGATGACTTTCAATGAAATTAATGTAATAGCATTACATCCATTTATGCCTGCTGGGATAAAGTTTGCAGAAGGAGAAAATAAAGAGCAAGTAACATATCAAGCTGCTCATCACCAATTAGTAGCAAGTGCTAAGGCTGTAAGTATTGGACATAAAATAAACCCAAGCTTTAAAATTGGAATGATGATGATTTATCCGCTTATGTATCCAGAAACATGTAATCCATTAGATACGTTATTGGTACAAGAGGCTATGAATAAAAATTACTTCTTCTCAGATGTACAGGCTAGAGGATGTTATCCAAATTATATGAAGAATTACTTTGAAAGAAATAATATAAATATAGAAATGGAAACGGAGGATGAAGCGATATTAAGAGATGGTGCTGTAGACTATATAGGATTTAGCTATTATATGTCACTTGTAATGGGAACGAAGAAAGATAAAGAGTCAGTTTCAGGGAATATGATGGGAGGTAAGAAAAATCCATATTTAGAAGCATCAGATTGGGGATGGCAAATAGACCCTGTTGGACTAAGAATATCATTAAATAATTTATATAATAGATATCAAAAACCATTGTTTATTGTTGAGAATGGTTTAGGTGCTGTAGATATTGTTGAAGAAGATGGATCAATTAATGATGACTATAGAATAGATTATTTAAGAAAACACATAGAAGAAATGAAGAAGGCTGTTTCTATTGATGGAGTAGAGTTAATGGGATATACACCGTGGGGATGTATAGATTTAATTTCGGCATCAACAGGAGAGATGATGAAGAGATATGGATTTATATATGTTGATAAAAATAATGACGGAGAAGGTACATTAGAGAGAAGTAGAAAGAAGAGTTTCCATTGGTATAAAAATGTTATAGCAACAAATGGAGATGAATTATAAAAATATATAATATTTGTTTATAGAGGTAAAGTTTTAAATTTTACCTCTTAATACTTTGTAATATTTAATTAAATTATGAAAGTTTCAAAATAAGAAAATCTAAGAACGTGTTCGATGATATAATCATATGAGGAAGGAGATGGAAGCATGGAATTGACGGTATTTAAAAGAGAAAATGACTTCTATAAGAGAATGTTAGCTATAGCTATTCCAATAACGTTACAAAATTTAATTACAATAGGAATAAATATGGCAGATACGATGATGCTTGGCTCATTAGGCGAAGTAGCATTATCAGCTTCTGCATTAGCAAACCAATTTAGCTTTATATTTCTAGTAATACATTTTGGATTAGCTGGAGGAGCAGGAGTTTTAACAGGACAGTTTTGGGGAAAAGGGGATAAAGAATCTATAAGCAAGACATTATCTATGATGCTTAAGATAAGTGCGATATTTAGCTTTACTTTCTTTATATTAGGACAGTTTTTCCCATCTCAAATAATGAGAATATATACTCCAGATCTATCAGTAATTGCTGAAGGAGTTAAGTATTTAAAGATATTATCTTTTGCATTTTTAGTACAAGGTTTTTCTACTATAGCAATAGGAATTTTAAGAACTGTTGGAATAGTTAAGTTAGCTTTATGTTCAACAGCTATTTCATTCTTTGCAAATATATTTTTAAACTGGATGTTTATATTCGGTAATTTAGGTGCTCCAAGATTAGGTGCAGCTGGAGCAGCAGTAGGAACTTTAATATCTAGGATAATTGAATTCTTAATAGTTGCAATTTATTTAATATTTATTGATAAGAGAATACAATTTAAGATTAAGGATTTATTTAAACATGATAAGGCTATTTTTACTGATTATGCTAAGCATGGAACTCCAGTGCTTATAAGTGATTTTATATTAGTAATAGGGTTAAATATGTTATCTGTAATCATGGGGAGAATGGGAGCAGAAATGGTAGCTGCTAACTCTATAAATACAGTATTACAACAATTCTGTACAGTATTTTTAATGGGAGTAGCAAATGCAAGTGGTGTAATTATAGGAAATACTGTTGGAGCTAGAGAGTATGATAAGGCACAAGATTATGGAAAGACGTTTTTAGTATTAGCAGTATTAATAGGATGTGTTTCTGGACTGCTTATATTTAGCTTAAAGAATGTAATGATAGGATTTTATGATGTAGCGGGAAGTACAAAGGAAATTGCATATCAACTAATGAATACAACATCTATTATAGTAGTATTCTCAGCTGTTGGCTCAACATTAACTAAAGGTGTATTAAGAGCAGGTGGAGATACTAAATTCTTAATGAAAGCTGATGTACTTTTCCTTTGGTTATTAGCAATTCCTCTTGGATTTATAGCAGGGGTAGTATTAAATTTACCAGCTGGTATAGTATTTTTCTGCTTAAAAATAGATGAGGTAATTAAAGCATTGTGGTGTACAAAGAGATTGCTTCTGGATAAGTGGATTAAAAATGTTACTCTTGCGTAGAGAGTAGAAATTAATAATGGGAAATTTATAACAATAAATTCCCTATTATTAATTCTTTTTTTATTTAATATATTTTCAAAAAATGAAAACTTATGTATAACTTTACTGATATAATTTAATTATAAAATATAATAATTATAACTTAATTTGTAAAAGGGTGGAAAATATGAATAAATTAACTTTAGGAATAGATATAGGTGGAACTTTTATAAAATACGCATTAGTAGATTCAGCATTTAATATAATAGAAAAGTGGAAAATTCCAACAGCTAAGTGTGATACTAAAGATGAATTTTATGATTATATATGTTCAAATGCTAAATACTTAGATGAAGTAGATAGAATAGGGGTAAGTGCTCCAGGATTAGTTAATGAAGCATCAGAAATAAAGTCTTATGCAGCACCAAATGTTGTAATAATGTTTGGGACAAGCGTTAATGAAGAAATATCAAAGAGAACTGGTAAAATAGTTGCAACTATAAATGATGCTAAATCAGCAGGACTTTGTGAGCTTAAAGCTGGTAATGCAAAAGGAACTAAATCATCAGCCTTTCTAATTATAGGAACTGGTACTGGTGGATGCCTATGTAATGAAGATGATGTTATATATGGAGTTGATGGATTTGCAGGGGAGTTTCATCATATGCCATTTATAGATTTTCATGAAAATAAGGTATTAAGACAAGGTGATTATTGCTCAATGACTGCTTTAATTCAAATTTATAATACTAAAGTAAGTGAAGATGAGAGATTAGAGTATGGTCATGAAATAACAGCTAAATATTTAGCTGGAGATGAAGTGGCTAAGTTAGCTATAGAAGACTGGACTAGAAATATAGCAAATCAATTACTATCTATAACAACATTCTATAATCCTGAAATAATATGTTTAGGAGGAGGAATATCTGAAGAGGATTGGTTTATAAATTTAATATCAGAAAGATTCAAAGTAGCATCGAAGAATTTCTTAGGACTAGATATTCTTACAACAAAAATAGGTAGATGTAAGTACAATAATGATGCAAATATATTAGGGGCAGTAATTAAAGTAAATATGAAATAAAATTAAAGAATATAATTATTAAGTAAAAGTACGGAAAGAGATTTTCGTGCTTTTTTTATATTTAATTATGAAATTTTTATATAAATATATTTTCAGTTTAAAAATGTGACTATTATCACAGTTTTTTAGATAAAAGTATGATAGATTTTACTTAGTGAAATAAATAACAATGGATTTAATGATATTAATATATAAAGAAGTGGAGATGAAGTTACTTATGAAAAAAATTCAATCAACTTGTAACTTATGTGCATTAGCATGTAACATTGACTTTCATGTAGAAGACGGAAAAATATATAAGGTTTCACCAACTGTGGATTATCCTGTTAATAAAGGGTTTTGCTGTATTAAAGGTTTAAATTTAGATAAACAGCAAACAAAAATTAAAGCAAGAAAAACACCTCTTTTAAGAGATGAAAATGGAGAAATGAAAGAAATTTCTTGGGAAGAGGGAATAAAAACATTTGCTAAAAAAATGACAGAGATTCAAGAGAAGTATGGTAAGGAAAGTGTTGCTTTCATAAGTACTGGTCAGATGCCAACAGAAGATATGGCACTACTTGGACATGTAGGTAGAAATCATATGGGTATACCTGGTGATGGTAATACTAGATTATGTATGGCTACTTCAGTAGTTGCTCATAAGCAAAGCTTTGGATTTGATGCACCTCCATATACATTAAATGATGCTGAGCTTTCAGACACTATAATATTAATTGGAGCAAATCCAGTAATAGCTCATCCAGTATTCTGGGGAAGAATCAAAGAAAATAAAGATGCTAAAATAATAGTAATAGACCCAAGAAAATCAGAGACAGCTATGAATGCTGATATTTGGATAGATGTTAAGCCAAAAGCTGACTTAGTTTTATTCTATACATTAGCGAATGTATTAATAGAAAAAGGTTATATTGATAATAATTATATTGAAAACTTCACAGAAGGATATGAAGGATTCAAGGAACATGTTTCTAAGTTTACATTAGAAAATGTTGAATCTGAAACTGGAATATCAGCTGAAAGAGTTTTAGAATTAGCTGAAATAATACATAACGGAAAAAGAGTTTCATTCTGGTGGACAATGGGAATTAACCAAGGATATCAGGCTGTTAGAACTGCTCAATCAATAATTAATTTAGCTTTAATTACTGGTAACATGGGTAGACCAGGAACAGGGGCTAACTCTTTAACTGGACAATGTAATGCTATGGGTTCAAGAGCATTTAGTAATACTGCAGGACTTTACGGTGGTGGAGATTTTGATAATCCAGTACGTAGAAAAGCTGTTGCAGAAGCTTTAGGAGTAGATGAAAGTGTACTTGCTACTAAGCCAACAATTCCATATAACGTTATAATAGAAAAAGTTATATCTGGTGAAATAAAAGGTTTATGGGTAATTTGCACAAATCCAAGACACTCATGGGCAAATAATCAGGAATTTGAAAAGGCAGTTAAGAACTTAGATTTCTTTGTAGTTCAAGATATATATGAAGATACAGATAGCGCTAAGCTTTGTGATTTATTCTTACCATCAGTTCCAGCTATTAAAAAAGAAGGTGTATTAATAAACACTGAAAGAAGATTATCAAAGGTTAATCCTGTTATAGCTAAAGAAGAAGGAGAGTTATCTGATTACGAAATCTTCTACAAGATTGGTGAAGAATTAGGAATGGGAGATACTTTAAAAGGATGGGAAACTCCAAGACAAGCATTTGAATTGTTAAAGAAGTGTTCAAAAGGAATGCCTTGTGATATTACTGGTGTAACTTATGAAATGTTAGAAGGTAAGAACATGGAAGGTTCAAGAGGAGTTCAATGGCCATTTAGAGAAGGGGATGTTCTTGAAGCAGATGAAAGAAGATTATTTGAAGATGGTAAGTATTATACTCCATCAAAGAAAGCTAAATTCCACTTTGAAGATATAGCAGAAAATCCAACTCAAACAAGCGAAGAATTCCCATATATATTTAACTCAGGAAGAGGAACAGTAGGACAATGGCATACTCAAGTTAGATCTAGAGAAATTGAAGAATCTGAAAGAATATATTCTAAAGAATCCTATGCATTTATGCATCCAGAACTAGCTAAAGAGTTAAATATAGTAGAAAACGAAAGAGTTAAGATAGCTTCTCAAAACGGAGTTACTAGTGAATTTACTATAAAAATTTCAGACCATGTTAAAAAGAATCATTTATATGCACCAATTCACTACATAGAAACAAATTCACTTACTCCTTCAGTATATGATCCATATTCAAAGGAGCCATCATTTAAGACTGTGGCAGTAAATATCATCAAGAAGTAAGAGGTAGAAAAATGAAGAGAATTAAGATAGATAGAAGTAAATGCGTTGGATGCCTAACATGTACAACTGCATGTATAGTATCTCACGGTTCAGAGGATACAAGAAGTAGAATTACAATAGATAGTAACGGTAAATATGCTCCAATATTCTGTAGACATTGTGATAAACCAGAATGTGTTTATACTTGTATGACTGGTGCTATGAGCAAGGATAGAGAAACAGGAAAAGTAACTTATGATAAAAACAAATGTGCAAGCTGTTATATGTGTATAATGGCTTGTCCATACGGAGTGTTAAAGGCTGATTCAAGAACTCATAAAGAGATAATGAAATGTGATGGATGTAAGGAAAAAGGAAGCCCACAATGTGTGGCTAAATGCCCGATGTCAGCAATTACTTTAGAGGAGGTTAAGTAATGAGATATGTAGTTATAGGAGCCTCTGCAGCAGGAATCAGCGGAGTTAAGACTTTAAGAGAGTTAGATAAAGATGCAGAAATAATATTAGTATCTAAAGATGAAAATGTATATTCAAGATGTATACTTCACCACTATATATCTAATCATAGAGACGTAGAAGCACTAAACTTCACAGATAAAAAATTCTTTGAAGATAATAATATAACTTGGATTAAAGGTGTTGAAGTTAAGTCTATAGATGATAAAGCTCAAAGTTTAGAATTATCTAATGGAGAAACTTTAACATATGATAAAGTGATGCTATGTACAGGTGCATCTGCATTTATACCTCCAGTAGAAGGTTTAAGAGAAGGTAACAATGTAGTTGGATTAAGAAACTTAGATGATGCTGTATTAATAAAGGAACAAGCTAAAGAGGTTAAAAATGTAGTAGTTCTTGGTGCAGGTCTTGTTGGAATAGATGCAGTTAGTGGATTATTAGGACAAGGGTTAAATGTATCTTTAGTTGAAATGGGAGATAAAATATTACCTATTCAATTAGATAAATATACTTCTGATGTATATCAAAAGAAGTTCTCTGAAAATGGTGTTAATTTAAAGCTTGGCGTTAGAGCTGAAAAGTTAATATTAGATGAAAATAAAAATCCTAAGGCATTAGTTATAAATACTGGCAATGGAACAGAGGAAATTCCATGTGAGTTAGTAATAGTAGCAACAGGCGTTAGATCTAATACTGCATTCTTAGAAGGAAGCAACATAGAATTTGATAGATTTGGTTTAATTATAGATGAAAAGGGTAAAACTAACATTGACAATGTATATGGTGCAGGAGATATAACAGGTAGAAATCCAATATGGCCAACAGCTGTTAAGGAAGGTATTATTGCAGCTAATAATATGTTAGGAAATGAAATGATAATGACAGATTTCTTTGGAAGCAAGAATACTATGAACTTTGTTGGGATAGCAACTATGTCTCTTGGTGATACTGAACCAAAGGATGAAACTTATAAAGTAGAAGTTAAGATTGATGGAGATAACTACAAGAAGATTATCCATAAGGATGGTAAGATTTATGGAGCTTTAATTCAAGGCGATTTATCTTATGCAGGAGTTTTAACTCAGCTTATAAAAGAAAATATAGATATTTCAAAAGTAACTAAAAGTATATTTGATATAGACTATGCAGATTTCTTTAATATGAAAGAAAATTTTGAGTTTATATATTAGTTATAAAAATATCATAACAATCAAGTTTCCACTAAAATTTATATATCAAGGAAGTCCCATCGTTACATTGAATGATGGGACTTTTTTATAACAGTTGATATATTTTTACAAAAAGATTGTGAAAAAAATATTAAAATACCAAGTAAAACGTGATATTAATCACAGTTTTTAAAGAATTAGTTATATATAATTACAAGTGAAGAGAGACGTTTCGGGAAAAGAGTTAAAAACTTAACAAAAACTAGAAATTTTAATTGAATTAGGAGGTAATTATGAGTAATAAATCATTTTTACAAAAGGTCCAAAACATGCCAGTTGCGATTTTACCTACTATGGTGGGAGCCTTAACGTTAGGAAATGTTTATTCAGGTATGGGTTATACATGGGTAAGACATATTACTACATGGGCGGCAATAATAATTTTATTAGTTTATTTAACAAAAATTATATTCCATTTTGATACTTTTAAGAAGGAATATTCAAACACTGTACCAGCTTCGCTTTATGCAGGAGCTACAATGATAACTATGATTGTAGGTAGTTATTTTTACAATGCAAGTGCTGTCTTTGGTAAGACTTTATGGTTTACTGGTTTAATATTACATGCAATTCATATTTTAATATTTACATATAGAAATGTTATTAAAGGTGTAAATATGCAAACTTTCGTTCCAAGCTGGTTTGTAACATATAATGGAATAATGGTTTCTACTGTTGTTGGCGGAGTTATGAATGAACCTCTTATTGGTAAGATAGTTGTATTTTATGGTATAGCAGTGCTTACTATAATAATGCCATTTATGATTTATAGATTAGTAAAACATGAAATTAAAGATCCAGTATTCCACACTCAAGCAATATTACTTGCACCATCAAGTCTTTGCTTAGTGAGTTACTTTAATTTTATTAAAGAACCGAATGCAATAATAGTATATTATTTATATGCTTTAGTATTAGCTGCATTTATATTTATATTATGGAGATTACCAAAGTTCTTCTCATTTGATTTCCATCCAGGATTTGCAGCATTAACATTCCCTATGGCTATAGGAATAGTTGCTTCAAATAAAATGTCAGCTTATTTAATAGCTCAAGGATATGAAGCTGCTGGAAACGCAGTTAATCAATTAGCAGGAATACAAATTTATGTAACAACAATGTTAATTGGATATATTTTATTACGTTTCTTCATGTTATTTAAAGATAGCTATAAGAAAGATAAACAAGAAAAAGCAGCTTAATTACAAAATAATAAGTTGATAAAGAGATAGAGGTATTTGTTAAAGAATACTTCTATCTTTTCTTTATTTTAAATTTTGAAAACAAAAATATATAATAATTGGTATAATAATTTGTGAAAGTTTTACAGTTGTAAGAATTAAATAATAAATGTAGGTAGAAGGAGATAATTATGATTAAACTTATTGCATCAGATATGGATGGAACATTACTAAATAGCAATCACACTATATCACAAGGAAATATTGAAGCTATAAGAAAAGCACAAGAGCTAGGTGTGAAATTTGCTATAGTTACTGGGAGAAGTTATGATGGTGTTAAACCAATTGCAGATGAATTTAATCTTGATTGTGAATATATTTTAATGAATGGTTCTGAATATAGAGATAGGAATGGAAATATTCTTGAAAATATAACAATTGATAAAGAGAAAGTTAAAGTTGTTATGGAGATTATGGAAGAAGCAGATTTATGTATAGAGCTTTTTACTAATAAAGGAACTTTAACATCAGATTATGAAAAAGTTAAAGCTTCAATAGAAGATAGGGTAAGGTCTTTAAATCCTGAACATAGTGATGAGGAAATTCAAGGATTTTTAAAGGAATTTATTGGCAGAAGAAAAATTACTATTTTTAATAGTATAAATGAGCTAATGGATGATAAAATAGATATATATAAAATTATAACTTTTAATAAAGATGTTGAATTAATTAAGAGTATTAAAGAAAAATTAAAGAAGTTACCAGGACTATCAGTAGTATCAACTTTTGATAATGATATAGAAATTAGTGACATGCAAGCCCAAAAGGGGTTAATACTTGCAAAGGTAGCTGAAAAGATGGGATTAGAAAGAGATGAAGTTATGCCTATAGGGGATAGTTTTAATGATTATTCTATGTTTACAGAGTTTAAAAATGCATGCGCTATGGGAAATGCTATACCTGAAATAAAGGAGTTAGCAGGTTTCATAACTGACACAAATGATAATGATGGAGTAGCTAAAGCGATTTACAGAGCTTTAAATATATAAAATAAAATTATTAGGTGAGATTATGGTTAAGATAAGCTTAGAAGAACTTAAAGACATGGAACTATTTCAAGAGCTATCAGATGAAACATTAAAGCTATTAAGCGAGCATTGTGATATGAAGGAGTATAAGAAGGGGAGTCATGTTTTTAGGGATAGGGAGATTGTAAGTAGAATATATATACTATATTCAGGAAAAGTATCATTATATAAAATGAATGAATCAGCTCAAAAGAAGATAATTTTTATATTAGGGGCAGGTAAGATAATAAATGATTATGCTATTGATGATCTTCCATCTTCAATAAATTGTGAAGTATTTGAAACAGCACAAATCTTATCTATAGATAAAAAGATTTTTCTTGAAATAATGAAAAGTGATTTTGACTTAACAAAGATTTTTATTAAGGCTCAAGCATTAAAAATTAGGAGACTATATAGGCAAATGAAGAATTCAACACCTATAAAAGTCGAAAAGCGTGTTGCAGCTAAACTGTGGAAATTAGCAAAGGACTACGGAGAAGAAGTAGAAGAAGGAACGTTAATAAAATTAAACATAAGTGTTACATATTTAGCTGATATGTTTGGCGCACCCCGTGAAACTATATCGAGAGCATTAAAACTTTTAAGTAAAGAAGATTTAATAATAAATGATAATAAAAAAATTATAATTAAGGACAAAGATAGGCTTTCGAAATTTTTTAAAGGACTGTGATATTAATCACAGTCTTTTTTTCTATCAAAAATTATAATAAAAACATAGATTATTGTTAGTTTAATAACAAAGATAAGAATAACAATTTGAGTAGGAAGTCTTTTAACCTAATAAAATAAAGTTGATTAAGAGGTGTTCAAATGGGATATAAGTTTGATATAGAAAATTTTAATGGCGCATTAAAAGAATTATCAAAGGAGTACAAGATATATGCTCCTAAGGTATTAGAAGGAAAAGGAAGATTCTCAGATACTGATATAGTAAGATATGAAGAAGTATCAAGAGTTGAAGAAATTGAGTTCAATAAAAAATCTCAATTTTCATATAAAGAAGTTTTACTTCCAATTTCTCAGACATTATTCTTCTTTACAGAAAATGAAATGAAAGAAGCTGATATGGAAGAAAAGGCTCCATTAATATTCTTAAGAAGCTGTGATATAAATTCTTTAAGAAGAATTGATGATATATATTTAAGAAATGGATTTGAAGATCCATTTTACAAGAAGATAAGAGAAAAAGCTAAATTTGTATTAATGGGATGCGAAAAAAGCTTTGAAAATTGTTTCTGCGTAAATATGGGAACAAACACAACTGATGAGTATGACATGTACATAAAAGTTAATGGAAATGAAGTTTACTTAGATGTTAAAAATGAAGAATTCAAAGACCTTATGGATAAATTCAACAACGAATCAGTAGATGTAACTCCAGATTTCGTAACTGAAAATGAAGTTAAAGTTAATATTCCAGAAAATTTAACTCAAGAAGTAATGAAATCTAAGATGTGGGATGAATATTCAGAAAGATGTATAGCATGTGGAAGATGTAACTTCGTATGTCCAACATGTACATGCTTCACAATGCAAGATATTTTCTACAAAGAAAACGAAAAATCAGGTGAAAGAAGAAGAGTATGGGCTTCATGTCAAGTTGATGGATACACAGATATGGCTGGAGGACATAGCTTCAGAAATGATAAGGGACAAAGAATGAGATTTAAAGCTCTTCACAAGGTTTATGACTACAAGAAGAAGTGGGGATACCACATGTGCGTAGGTTGTGGAAGATGTGACGATATATGTCCTGAATACATATCATTCTCAAACTGCATAAATAAATTAGAGAAAGCTATGGATGAGGTGAAATAGATGACAAACAATATATACAAACCATTTATATCAGAAATATTAGATGTTATTGAACATACTTCAATAGAATATACTTTTAGAATGGCATTTACAGGAGATGTAAAGCCAGGGCAATTCTTTGAAGTTTCACTTCCTAAGTACGGGGAAGCTCCTATATCTGTAAGTGGAATTGGAGAAGGATATGTTGACTTAACAATAAGAAGAGTTGGTAAAGTTACTGATGAAATCTTCAAGAACTATAAGGGGGACAAGTTATTTATGAGAGGACCATACGGAAATGGTTTCGATATAGATAACTATAAAGGAAAAGAAGTAGTTGTTGTTGCTGGGGGAACAGGACTTTCACCAGTAAGAGGAATAGTAGAATACTTCTCAAGAAATCCTCAAGATGCTAATGGATTCACTTTAATTTCAGGCTTCAAATCACCTGAAGATGTACTATTTAAAGCTGATATAGAAGAATGGAAGAAAAACTTAAATGTAATAATAACAGTTGATAAAGCTGAAGAAGGATATACAGGAAATACAGGACTTGTTACAAAGTATGTTGCAGAGCTTAAACTAAAAGACTTAGAAAACGTAGAAGTAGTTGTAGTTGGACCTCCAATGATGATGAAGTTTACAGTTTTAGAGTTCTTAAAACTTGGTGTTAAAGAAGAAAATATCTGGATTTCTCAAGAGAGAAAAATGTGTTGTGGAGTAGGTAAGTGCGGACACTGTAAGATAGATGATACTTATATCTGTTTAGATGGACCAGTATTCAACTACACTAAGGGTAAACTTTTAATAGATTAATTAGGAGGCAGAAGTTATGGATATAAATACTAAAAAGCTTAAAAAGAATGCTTTTAGAATAACTAAAACTAGAGGAGTTACAGCTTCAAGAGTTAGAGTTCCAGGAGGACATCTAAAAGCTGAATATTTAGGATTAATTCAAGAAATAGCTGATAAGTACGGAAACGGAACTGTACATATAACTACTAGACAAGGATTTGAAATACCAGGAATAAGCTTCAAGGATATGGATGCAGTTAATAAGATGCTTCAACCTATAATTGAAGGATTAGAAATAAACCAAGAAAATCCTGGAGATGGATATAATGCAGCAGGTACAAGAAATGTATCAGCATGTATAGGAAATAATGTTTGTCCTTTTGCTAACTATAATACTTCTAAGTTCGCAAAGAGAATAGAAAAGGCTATATTCCCAAATGACTTACATTTTAAAATAGCTTTAACTGGATGTCATAATGACTGTATAAAAGCTAGAATGCACGACTTTGGAATACTAGGTATGACTGAGCCTCAATTCGATAAAAATAAGTGTGTATCTTGTGGTGCTTGCGTAAGAGCTTGTAACAAGAAATCAACAGGAGCTATACATGCTGAAAACTATAGACCAGTAAGAGATCACGGCAAATGTATTGGATGTGGAGAGTGTGTAATCAACTGTCCAACAGGTGCATGGACTAGAAGTAAGGAAAAATACTATAGATTAGTTATCATGGGTAGAACAGGAAAGAAGAACCCAAGATTAGCTGAAGACTTTATAGTTTGGGTAGATGAAGATAGTATAGTTAAAATAATTACTAACACTTATAAATATGTTACAGAACATATTGCAAAAGATGCTCCAGGTGGAAAAGAACACATTGGATATATCATAGATAGAACTGGATTTATGGAATTTAAGAAATACGCATTAGAAGGTGTAGAACTTTCAGATAAAGCTGTATTAAAGAATAATGTATATTGGAGCGGAGTAAGATATTAAATTAGATTAGTATAATAATTGCTGACTAATGAAAGAATACTACTATGTAATTAAAATTTAACAAACTAAACTAAAATTAAGGTCGCTATATTAAATTATAGCGGCCTTAAAAAATAGATGTTAAGTTAAAAGGAAACACTAATTCTGATGAATTAATTGGCGTACTCTGCTAGAGTAGCTTAAAGTTACAAAATTATAGATTTAGACTTTTAGTTAACAGTTCATCTACCTAAATCAGAGATTTGGAGACTCACTTAAAAAGTAGTATAATGTAAATATAATAATAAATATTAGGAGCGATAAAATGATAAGATTATTAGCTATAAGAAAAAATATTTCATTAGATATAAGAGAAAAGTTCGCACTTAATCCTAAAAAGCTAGAAGAAGGGCTTAAAGCACTACATAATATATTTGATGAGGTAGTAATATTAAATACATGTAATAGGACAGAAATTTATTTTAATAGCTCTTGTGAAGAAAAGGATGAAGAGATATTAAAAAAGATTTTTGAAGCATTAAAGTGGGAATATGAGTTAGCTGATAATTGTGTTGTTTTAAACCAAGAAAGAGCTATAAGACATCTTATGGATGTAGCCTGTGGATTTCATTCAAAGATTTTTGGAGAAGATCAAATTTTAGGGCAGATTAAAAATGCTTATTCTAAAGCTTTAGAATTAAAAACTGTAAAAAGCATATTAAAAAAATTATTTGAAATGACAATCAGCTGTGGAAAGGAATTTAGAACAAAAAGTAAGCTATATGAAATACCTGTATCTTCAGCATCTATAGCAGTAAATGAAGCTATAAAAAATAATTCGAAAAAATTTATGATAATAGGATATGGGGATGTAGGAAAATTAGTTTCAAAATATATTTTAGCTAATGATTTTGAATCATTAATTATTGGTGTAAGAGATATAAACAAAGTTAATGATATTAATGATGAGAGAGTTTTAGTAATGAATTATGAAGAGGCTAGAAAACAGATAGAAAATATAGATTGTCTAATAACTTGTACTTCTGCACCACATTTAATGATAGAAAGAGTACATATTAAAGAGAGAAATAAGCCATTACATATTTTTGATTTATCAGTTCCTCGTGATGTAGAGGATTCTGTAAAATACATAGATAAAGTTTATTTATATGATATTGATAAGGTAAGTTCTATTGATGATAAAAACAAAGAAATAAGAAAAGAGATAATGATATCAAATAAATATATTATTGAAAAAAGTATTGATAAATTTAATCAGTGG
This sequence comes from Clostridium sp. NSJ-49, assembly GCF_014287725.1. Classification (NCBI taxonomy): domain Bacteria; kingdom Bacillati; phylum Bacillota; class Clostridia; order Eubacteriales; family Clostridiaceae; genus Clostridium; species Clostridium sp. NSJ-49. The sequence goes on from NZ_JACOOP010000013.1 coordinate 24,603, forward strand.
AATAAGCAACGTAAAATTTCTCCGTATATAAAAGAAATGAAAGAAGAAAGAGATAAAGTAATATTAGAAAGAATAAATAGTTTTTCACATAAGTGTAAGAATGAAGATGATATACAACTGGCAAATACTCTTATAAAAAGCGCTACAGATGTATACATTAATAGAGCAATAGAAGTTTTAAAAGAGGAAACATTAAAGGGTAGTGAGGAAGAATGCTTAAGAATTTTGAAGAGAATATTTATGGAGAAGAAATAGAAAGAATATATTTATCATTTTTCCCAAATAAATTACGAGTTGGAGTAATTGGTGGAGGAAAGGCTGCTATCATAAAGATAAGAAGCTTTTTAAAGAGAAATGTATACGTAGAAGTATTGGCAAGAGAATTTTCTGAAGATATTTTAAGTATAAGAGATAAAAACCTTAGATTAATAAAATCAGACTATAAAAGTGATTTTATTCAGGATAAACATATAATTGTAATAGCAATAAATGATAATGAGTTATTACAAAGAATAAAAGATAAATGTGATGAAGCTTATAAGCTATACATTAATTGTTCTGATTTTAAAGATGGTATTGCAGCTATGCCAGTTCAACGAAATTTGAAAAATATATCTTTTGGAATAAATACTGTTGGTGGAAATCCTAGAGGTGCATTAATGGTTGCTGATATTGCTTATAAATCACTTTGTAGTATTGATGATTTTATAGGTTTTATAACAAGGCTTAGAAATAACGCTAAGGTATTAGGAAATCATAAGAAGGAAGTAATAGAATTTTTAAATTCTAATGATTTTAAGTTTTTTTATGATAAAGGAAAAGATAAAACTGTATTTAAGCTTTTTTTAGAGGATGAAGATTTACAGTGCTTATATAGAGGTGAGATAAATGGAGATAGTTATAGCAACAAGAAAGAGTATTTTAGCTCAAGTTCAAGCAGATAAAGTAGGAAAGCTTTTAGAAGAAAAGAGAAATCTAGATTATAAGAAGCTTTTAATCGTAACAGAAGGTGACAGAAGGTTAGATGTGTCTCTTAATAAAATTGGAGGTAAAGGTCTTTTTGTTAAAGAGATAGAATATTCACTAATTAGATTAGAAGCAGATTGTGCTGTTCATTCTATGAAAGATGTACCTTATGCTTTAAGTAATGAATTTGAAATAATAGCAATACCTGAAAGGGAAGATATTAGAGATTGTTTTATCTCAGCTGACGGTACTCATTTTAATGATTTAAAGGAAGGTGCTACAGTAGGAACAAGTAGTATAAGAAGAGCATCTTTTTTAAAAATGATGCGACCAGATTTAAATATAGTACCTATAAGAGGAAATGTTCAAACAAGATTAGAAAAGATGAAGAAGGAAGAAATGGATGGAATAATCCTTGCTGCTGCGGGCTTAAAAAGATTAGGTATGGAAGATATAATAACAGATTATTTTGATCCAAAGGTATTTTTGCCAGCTATAGGGCAAGGTGCATTAGGAATAGAGTGTTTAAAAGAATCTAAATTTAGAGATGAGTTTAAAGCATTAGATTGTAAGAATTCAAGAATAACTGTTGAAGCTGAAAGAAGCTTTATGACAGCTTTAAATGGAGATTGTCATAGTCTTATTGGAGCTTATTCAGAAATAATAGATGATGAATTATATATGATAGGCGCTTATGAAGTAGATGGTGAAATAATAAGAAAAGAAATAAAAGGGAAAATTGAAGATAACAAAGAGTTGGGAGTTAAACTTGCGGAAAAAATATTAAATCATTAGGAGTATAGTTATGAGTAAAGTTTACATAATAGGAACTGGGCCAACAGATGAAGAGTTATTAACACTTAAAGCTGTAAGAGTATTAAAAAAATGTACAGCTGTGTTATATGATAGATTAGTTTCTAATAATATTTTAAATTATTTAAATGAAGAATGTGAAATTTATTACTGTGGTAAAGAGCCAGGAAGTCATTATAAAACTCAAGAAGAAATTAATGAGTCTATTGTAAAACTTGCTAAAGAAGGTCATATCGTAGGAAGGATAAAAGGTGGAGACCCTTATGTTTTTGGTAGAGGTGGAGAAGAGGTATTAGCTCTAGTAGAAGAAAACATAGATTTCGAAGTAGTTCCAGGGGTAACCTCTCCTATAGCAGTTTTAAACTATGCAGGTATACCAATAACTCAAAGGGCTATGGCACAAAGTTTTCATATAGTAACTGGGATGTCTGCAGGAAGTTCAAAAATAAATTATGAAGCATTAGCAAAAGAAACAGGTACTTTAGTTTTTATGATGGGTCTTGAAAATTTAGATTTGATTATAGAAAATTTATTGAAAAATGGTAAAGATGCAAATACAAAAGCTGCAGTAGTTATGAGAGGAACATCATCAAAGCAGAAGAAGGTAGTTGGAACTATTGCTGATATATCTCAAAAGGTGAAGGAAGCTGGATTGAAATCGCCTTGTATAATAGTATTTGGAGAGGTTGTATCTCTAAATGATAAATTAGATTGGTATGGAAACAAACCTTTATTTGGAGCTAATATTTGTGTAACAAGAACTAGAGAGCAATCACAAAGCTTGAAAGAAAAATTAAGAGATTTAGGTGCTGAGGTTACTGAAATAAATTCAATAAGAATTAAAGGTACAGAAGAGAATCTTAAAGGATATTTAGATAGGTTGGAAGATTATGACCATATAATATTAACTTCAGTAAATGGAGTTAATAGATTCTTTGATTATCTTGTAAAAGAAGAGTATGATATTAGAAAAATTAAAGCAAAGTTTTCTGTTATAGGAAAAGCAACTAAGAAAGCATTACAAGCAAGAGGTATTCAGCCTTTTATAATGGCAAGAGAATTCGTAGGTGAAGGTTTGTTTAAAGTTTTAGAGCCTGAACTTAAAAAAGATGAGAAGGTTCTTATACCATGCTCATCATCAAGTAGAACATATTTAAAAGATGAAATTGAATCTTTAGGATTAAAAGTTGATAGAGTACATACATATGATACAGTTTGTGGTGAGATAAAAAATCCAAAAGCTTTTGAGGAAGTAGATATAATTCTTTATACTAGTCCTTCAACAGTTAAAAATATGGTTGATATGGTTGGATTAGAAAAGATAAAGGAAAAGACCAATATAGCTATAGGTCCTCAAACTAATAAAGCCTTAGCTGAAAGAGGAGTAGAGGCTCTTATTTGTAAAAAGCATTCAGAAGATGGTTTCTTAGAAGAAATCGTTGAGATGTATAGGAATATGGAGGATTATTATGATTAAAAGAGGAAGAAGAATAAGAGAAACAGCAGCTATTAGAGCTATGGTTCGTGAAAATATATTAACAGCAAATGATTTTATATATCCTATATTTGTAGTTGAGGGTGAAAATATAAAGGAAGAAATAAAATCTATGGAAGGCAATTATCATTGGTCTATAGATAGATTAGAGGAAGTAATAAATGAAGTTATTAATTGTGGTGTAAAAGGAATAATTTTATTTGGAATTCCTGATACAAAAGATGAATGTGGTAGTTCAGCTTTTGATAGTAATGGAATAGTTCAAAGAGCCATAAAGAAAATAAGAGAAATATCTAAAGATTTATATATAATAACGGATGTTTGTATGTGTCAGTATACTATTCATGGTCACTGTGGAATATTAGATGGTCATAGAATAGATAATGATGCTACTTTAGAAAAGTTAGGTCAAATAGCACTATCACATGCAAAGGCAGGAGCTGATATGGTGGCTCCTTCGGATATGATGGATGGAAGAATAGGATTTATAAGAAATGTATTAGACAATAATGGGTTTACACATGTGGCTATTATGAGTTATGCAGCTAAATATGCCTCTGCATTTTATGGTCCGTTTAGGGAAGCGGCACATTCAGCACCACAGTTTGGTGATAGAAAGTCATATCAAATGGATCCTGCAAATGGAAGAGAAGCTTTAAGAGAAATAAATATGGATATTGAAGAAGGTGCAGATATAATAATGGTTAAACCAGCACTTTCTTATTTAGATATAGTAAGAAAAGCCAAAGATATTGTCGATATTCCAATATGTGTTTATAATGTAAGTGGAGAATATTCAATGATTAAGGCTGCTGCGAAGGCAGGACTTATGAATGAAAAGGCAACAGCTTTAGAAATGCTTCTTTCTATGAAAAGAGCAGGAGCTGATATAATTATAACTTATTATGCATTAGAGGCATCTAAATGGTTAAAGGAAACACAGAACTAATCAGAGATTTAGAGTGTCAGTTAGAGGAGAATTAATATGGGTAACAGAGAAATATTTGAAGAATCTAAAAAATATATGCCAGGTGGAGTTAATTCACCAGTAAGAGCATATAAAGATATGGGAATAAATCCTCCAGTAATGAAAAGTGGTAAAGGTGTTATAGTAAAAGATGAAGATGGAAATGAGTATATAGATTTTGTTTTAGCTTGGGGACCTATGATATTAGGTCATTGTAATGATGATATTGTAAAATGTATACAAGAAATAAGTGAAAGTTCTATAGCTTTTGGAGCACCTACTGAATTAGAGCTTCAAATGGGAAGATTCTTATGTGAAAACTTAGATAATGTTGAGATGGTAAGAATGGTTAACTCTGGAACAGAAGCTACTATGAGTGCTATAAAACTGGCAAGAGGATATACTGGAAAAAATAAAATAATAAAGTTTGCAGGTTGTTATCACGGGCATTTTGATGGTTTTTTAGTTGAGGCTGGTTCTGGAGTTTTAACAGAAGGAATTGCTGGATGTTTAGGTGTGCCTAATGAAAGTGTTAAAAACACATTAATTGGTGTATATAATGATATTGAACAAGTTAGAGCTTTATTTGAAGCTTATCAAGATGATATAGCTGCTGTTATTATTGAACCTGTAGCTGGTAACATGGGAGTTATAAAGGCTGATGATAAATTTATGGAAACTCTTAGAGTGCTTTGTGATGAATATGGTTCACTTCTTATATTTGATGAAGTTATGAGTGGATTTAGAGTGGCATTTAAAGGAGCCCAAAGTTTATTTGATGTTAAGCCTGACCTTGTAACTTATGCAAAGATTATGGGTGGAGGTCTACCTTGTGGAGCTTACTGTGGAAGAAAAGAAATAATGGAAAAGTTGGCACCTCTAGGTGGGGTATATCAAGCAGGTACAATGTCTGGAAATCCTGTAGTTATGGCAGCTGGACTTGCAACTTTAAATATACTTAAAGAAAACCCAGAGATATATAATCATATAAATAAAATAGGTGAAAAATTAGAAAATGGGCTTTTAGAAATAGCAAAAGAAAAGAATATAGATATAGTTGTTAATAGAGTAGGGGGAATGATGACAATATTCTTCACAGATTTAGCAGCAGTTAATACTTATAATGATGTAAAGACTTGTGATACAGAGAGATTTAAGAGATATTTCCTTCATATGCTTAAGAATGGTATTAATTTACCTCAATCTCAATATGAAGCAGTATTTTTATCTTCAGAACATACAGAAGAACATATTAATAAATTCTTAGATGCATTTAGAAAGTTTGAAGGATAATGAAGAGATCAGTATTAATAGTTAGTTTTGGAAGTTCTAACTTAGATGCTTATAAACAAGTTGAATCTTTTATAAAAAATATAAAAGATTCGATAGATAAAGAACTATTTATACAGTGTGTATTTACATCAAATATACTTATAAAGAGAATGAAAGAAAAAAATAATATAGATATTTTAAATGTTAAAGAGGCCTTAGAAATATTATTTAATGATGGATATAAAGAGGTGATTTTGCAGCCATTACATATGATTGATGGAAAAGACTGTGATTCGTTGAGAAATATCCTAGAAGAAAATAAAGATAGGTTTAATTATATTAAATTAAATCCCACACTACTTATTAATAAAGGAAAAAATACTAAAGAATCTGCTTTAAATATAGCAAATGCCATAAAGGATAATGTGAATAAAGATAGGTGTGTAGTGTTAGTAGGGCATGGTAGCAATAGATGTCAGGATAATTGTTGTTATACATCTATAGGAATTAATGAGTACTGCGGGGATAATGGTAATGTATGTAATGATGACTGTTATCAGGAAATTGAAAAGGCCCTTCAAAGTATAGGATATAAGAATGTTATAATTGGAACATTAGAAGGTAGCAGAACTAGGAGTGTTGTACTTAAAGAACTTAAAGATAAGAAAATAGATGATGTGATAATAATGCCTTTATTAGTTTTACCTGGAAATCACATAATTAAAGATATAAAAGGAGATAACTCTTGGGAAAGCTTGTTTAATGAAAATGATATAAATGTTGAAGTAAATTTAAAGAGTTTATTAGAATACGAAAAAATTCAAAAACTTTATATTGATATGATAAATGAAGCTATAAATGTTGAGTGAAAATCTAAATCTTTGATTTAGTTATTTATATGAACTTAAGTGAAAGTTTGTAACTTTAAGTTACATAGAGTGAATTCATCTATAGGATTAGTTTCATTTACTACATAATAAAAAGGTTGTAGCAATACAACCTTTTTATTATGGAATTGTTATATTATTAAGGCAATTATAAGTCATTTCTACTAGTGTGTAGATAACTCCACCAAGAGTAATTGTCAATAAAATACTCATAATAAAAACCTCCACTTAACAAAATTTAATTTCTATATTAATATAATAATCCAAAAGTATTAATAAAATACAGATAAAAATGTTAAGAATTATTAAATTCACAGAAGTTTCATATAAAAAATTAAATTTATAATAATAAATGTGTTATAGGCATTATAGCTACGCCTAAAAATATTGATGCTAATGAAAGTTTTATATGACCGTATTCCCTTGATGATGGAATAAGTTCAGAAAATGAAATATACATCATAATACCAGAAACTACAGCGAATACTATTCCTAGTACTAAGTCATTAATAAATGGTTTTAAAAACAAGAATGATATAAATGCTCCAAGGGGTTCAGCCATTCCTGAAAGAAAGGAGTATTTTAATGCTTTAGCTCTACTTTTAGTTGCAAAATATATTGGCATAGCTATTGCAATACCTTCTGGGATGTTGTGAAGTGCTATAGCTAAAGTTACGGAAATTCCTAAAGCTGCATCTTGGTAACCAGAAACAAATGTAGCAATACCTTCAGGGAAATTATGTATCATTAAAGCTATTGTAGATACTAAACCAACTCTGAAAAGGCCAAAATTTTTATCATCCTTTGGAACTTGAGATTTTTCTTCGTCTGGTATAAAGCTATCAATTAAAAATGCCATTAAAGCACCGATAAGCATAAATAATATTGACCAAAGTATTCCGTTTGCTTTTCCATGATATTTGCTTATAGCTTCTTGTGCTGCTGGAAAAAGGTCTGTAAAAGATACTGTTATCATAACTCCAGCAGAAAATCCAAGAGAAAATGTAAGAAATCTATTGTTTTTTGTTTTTGTGAAAAATACTAAAACTGCCCCAATCACTGTTGAAAGTCCGGCTATAGATGAAAGTATTAATGGAAATAGAGAATTTTTATCAATCATACAGAGCTCCTTTTATCATTATTACATAACTATAATATGATTGAATTAATAAGTTTATTTATAATATATAAACTATATTTTTATATATTTTTACACTCTAATTAAATATTCGTCATATTCTATTATATGGATTTAATGAGAGGTGAAAATTATGTGTGGTATTGCAGGATGGATAGACTTTAATAACGATTTAAGAGATAAAAGAAGCATCGTAGATAAGATGGTAAAGACTTTAGAGAGAAGAGGACCAGATGATGAAGGAGTATATGTAAGTACTAATGTTTTATTAGGACACAGAAGATTAGTTGTAGTTGACCCAGAAGGCGGAAGACAACCTATGACTAAGATTGTTGATGGCAATGAATATACTATAGTTTATAATGGAGAATTATATAACACTGAAGACTTAAGAAAGGAGTTAATAAATAAAGGATTTAATTTTGAGTCATATTCAGATACTGAAGTTTTATTAACATCTTATATTTGCTGGGGACTTGAAGTAATAAATAGATTAAATGGTATATTTGCTTTCGCTATCTATGATAAGAAGAAAGAACAAGTTTTTTTAGCAAGAGATCATATGGGAGTAAAGCCTTTATTTTATGCTAAGAGAGGTAATTCTATAATTTTTGGATCAGAGCTAAAGACTATATTGGCACATCCTTATGTAAAAGCAGAAGTGGATAGAGAGGGATTAACCGAAGTGTTTGCAGTAGGACCAGCTCGTCCTCTTGGAAGTGGTATTTATAAAGGGGTAAATGAAATAGCACCAGCTAATTGTATGGTTATCAATAAAGATGGTGAACGTATATGGGAATACTGGAAGGTTACTGCTAGAGAATTAGATGAAACTACAGATGAATCTATAGAACATGTCAGAGAGCTATTAATAGATGCGATTAAGAGACAATTAGTTGGAGATGTGCCTATATGTACATTTCTTTCTGGAGGTTTAGACTCTTCAATAATATCAGCAGTAGCAGCAAAGGAGTTTAAAGAGAGAGGAAAGACTTTAACAACTTATTCTATTGACTATGAAGATAATGATAAATATTTTAAATCATCACTATTTCAACCAACATCTGATCAATATTGGGCAGAAAGAATGGCTGAATTTATAGGAAGTAATCATAAGACAGTAGTTTTAAGTCAAAAAGATTTAGCAGAAGCGCTTATAGAATCTACTTTAGCTAGAGATTTACCAGGTATGGCTGATATAGATTCATCTTTATTATTATTTACAAGAGAGATACGAAAAGATTTCGTAGTTGGATTATCAGGAGAATGTGCAGATGAAATATTTGCAGGTTATCCTTGGTTTACCAATGAAGAAATGATAAATGCAAAGACATTTCCTTGGTCAAGAAGTGTAAGTAGTAGAAGAGAAATTTTAAATTCTAATTTAAAGAATTTAGATATTGAAGGCTTTACAAATGATCAATATGAAAAAACATTAAAAGATGTTCCTCATATAGATGGAGAAGATGCAAAAACTTATAGAATGAGAGAGATATTCTATCTTAATTTAAAGTGGTTTATGGTTAATTTACTAAATAGAAAAGATAGAACCACTATGTATAATAGCTTAGAAGTAAGAGTTCCTTTTGCTGATCATAGAATAGTTGATTATGCATTTAATTTACCAGTTGAAACTAAGCTGTTAGATGGAAGGGAAAAAGGACTATTAAGAAAAGCATTTGTAGGTATTTTACCAGATGAAATACTATTTAGAAAAAAGAGTCCTTATCCTAAAACTCATAATCCTGTATATACTTCAATAGTTTGTAGTATGATGAATGAAATTTTAAATGATAAGACTTCTCCGATATTAGAAGTAATTGATAGAAATGTGGTTAAAGAAATTGTTGAAAGTAAAGGGGAATCTTTTAAGACCCCTTGGTATGGACAATTAATGACAGGACCTCAATTAATAGCTTATTTAATACAAGTTAATGCATGGCTTAAAGAATATAATGTTAATTTAATATTATAAGATTAAATTTGTTAAGCTAATATGCTCACTTTATATTGGACTGTTAAGAATAACAGTTCATATTAAGTGAGCTTTTTTAGTTAATAGTTAATTAGATAAGGGGAATATGTTTGAAATGTCTATAAAAGTATTTAATTTAAGAAAATTATAAAATTGATACAGATATATGTTTTTATGGTAAAATATAGTTAATTAATGTATATTTAAGTGATATGAAATATTTAGAGTTAGAATAAAGATAGGAGTTGAGGTAAGTGATAGGGACGATAGTTAATAGTGTAGCAGTTGTTATTGGTTGTTTAATTGGATTTTTAATTAAGGGAAGATTAAAAACAAATATAAGTAATACTATAATGAGTGGACTTGGATTATGTGTATTATATATTGGTGTATCAGGAGCATTAAAAGGTGAAGATACTCTTTTGATGATAATATGTATTGTTATTGGAGCCTTAATAGGAGAATTAATAGATATAGATAAATGGTTAAGTAGATTGGGTGAGATAATAGAAAGAAAGGTAAATAAAGTTGGTAAGAGCAATATTGCAATTGCAGAAGGCTTTGTATCAGCAAGTCTTTTATTTTGTGTTGGAGCTATGGCTATAGTTGGCTCATTAGAAAGCGGATTAAGAGGAAATCATGACACATTATTTGCAAAATCTTTATTAGATGGGGTAACTTCTATAATATTAACTTCGACATTAGGAATAGGAGTTATTTTTTCAGCTGTTACAATTTTTATATATCAAGGATTAATAACTTTGGGGGCAGGCATGTTAGCTAATGTTTTAAGTGAGTCAGTTATTAATAATATGACAGCAGTGGGTAGTTTACTGATAATAGGGCTGGGATTTAATATTTTAGGAATTACTAAAATTAAGGTAGCTAATATGTTACCAGCTGTTATTTTACCTGTTTTATTAGGGGTTTTTATGTAGATTTTAGAAGAATGATATTAGTATTATATTTGATAATATTAAATATAATTATAGTGATGTAGAGTAGTTAAGTGAATTGTTTAAATATTATATGGTGCAAATTAAATAAAAAATATTAAATTAATGTATCTATTTAGTTGTTGTATTGAAAAAAAGTAAATAATGGTATAAAATTGAAAGTGAATTAATGTGCAAATATAAAATCTCTCTATTAACTCGTAAATTACGACAAAAATATCTAAAAAAATTAAAAAAGATACAAATGGTATTGAAAATACGAATAATATGTTTTATAATAAATTCATAATTCGTATACAATATAAATTAAAGAGTATATTATTTGAGGGGGAAATTAAAAATGAAAAAAAGAGCAATCGCATTAGCACTTTCTGCACTTGTGCTTACTGGTCTTGTTGGATGTGGAAGCAAATCAGAAGGGGGACAAACACCTGCTGAAGATGCAATGAAAGTCGGGATGGTTACTGACTCTGGGACAATTGATGATAAATCATTTAACCAAGGTACTTGGGAAGGTATAATAAAGGCAGAATCAGAACTTGGTATCGACAAGAACTATATAAAACCAGCAGGAGAAACAGAAGCTGATTACTTAAAAGAAATTCAAAATCTTTATGATACAGGATATAAATTTATAGTAACTCCTGGATTTAAATTTGAAACAGCTGTATTCCAAGCTCAAACAAAATATTCAGATGCTAAATTTGTAATTTTAGATGGAGCTCCACACTCAGGAGATTATAACAATGTTATAGCTGATAATACAGTTTCAATTATGTTTGCTGAACATGAATCTGGATTCTTAGCTGGTGTAGCAACTGCTTTAGAATTACAAGATGGTGAACTAGGATTCATTGGTGGATTAGAAATTCCTGCAGTTCAAAGATTTAACTGGGGATTCCAACAAGGTGTAGCTTATGCTAACGAAAACTTAGGAACTAAGATGTCAATAAAAGAAGAAAATGTTAAATATGCAAATAGTTTTGCTGATATCCCAGCAGGCAAGCAATTAGCTGCTACTATGTACGATAGAGGAGTTAAAGCTATATTCTGTGCTGCTGGTGGAACTGGACTAGGTGCTATAAACGAAGCTAAAGAAAGAGTTTCTAATGGAAATGAAGTTTGGGTTGTAGGTGTTGACGTTGACCAATATGCTGATGGTATATATGATGAAGCAAATAACAAATCAGTTGTTTTAACTTCTGCTATGAAGAAGATAGATACAGCTACATTTGATGTTATTAAAGCTGAATTAGATGGTGAATTCCCAGGTGGAGAACAATTAACATTTGATGCTAAGAATGACGGTGTTGGTATTCCTGCTGAGAATCCAAACTTAAGCAAAGAAACTACTGATAAAGTTGCAGAAGTATTTGAAAAGATCAAATCTGGAGAAATTGTGGTTTCAGGAGAACAAGGGGACTTAATAAAATAATTTTCTTGTAGAAATAGGTGAGCTTAAGCTCATCTATTTTTTTATTTTCAAGTAAAATGCAAAAATAAAGAGGATTCCGTTTAGAAAAAAGTAGATTGTTCTTTAAAACTATGAATTAAGCATATACTATTATTTATGAATATATATACTTAAAAACAAAAAGAATATACTAAATTGAATGCGTAAGTGATGTAAAATATAATTGAAATAAAGTTAATAGTAGTTGGAATGAATAGTGTTAATTTAAGTAGTAATAAATTCAATAAAGAAATCATTAAATAAAGTGGTTAAAGTTTTTTATGAAATTAAAGAAAGTAATATAAATGTTTCAAATGAAAAAGTATACATTGGAATCTGGCGAAAAGTTGAGGAATATAATAATAAACTTTTGAGAGTGATTTAATAAGATAGAGGTTATAAATGGAATTATATTACATAATATTGCAATTCAAAATATGACGAAAATTGTTGAAAATACGAAAGATATGATATATAATTTTAATATAATTTGTGTATCACTGTAGAGTGATAAAATAGAGTTTAAAAGTAAAAGTATATTAGTTCTGAATGTTGATTTTAGATTCAAAAAAAGTTCGGTATTTATTTTTAAATACTTTATGGAATTGTTTAACAATGATATTAAATATTGTATAATTAAAATTGAGACAGAGCTTTCAATAAGTAAAAAAATAGGAGGAGATCCGATGGAATATGTAGTAGAGATGCTGAATATTCGAAAAGAGTTTCCAGGGATTGTGGCGAACGATAATATCACACTTCAGTTAAAGAAGGGTGAAATTCATGCTCTTTTAGGAGAGAATGGTGCTGGTAAATCTACTTTAATGGGAATGCTTTTTGGTATGTATCAACCAGAAAAAGGGACGATAAAGATAAGAGGAAAAGAAGTTAAGATTTCTAATCCAAACGTAGCAAATGATTTGGGAATAGGAATGGTTCATCAACATTTTAAATTAGTTGAGAACTTTACTGTTACAGAAAATATTATTTTAGGTTATGAGCCTAAAAAATATATGACAGTAGACATAAAAAATGCAGCGAAAAAGATAGAGCAACTTTCTAAACAATATGGATTAAATGTTGACCCATATGCAAAGATAGAAGATATTTCTGTTGGTATGCAACAACGTGTTGAGATATTAAAGATGCTATACAGAGATGCTGAAGTTTTAATATTTGATGAACCTACAGCAGTATTAACTCCACAAGAAATAATAGAGTTAATAGATATAATGAAAAATCTTATTAAAGAAGGAAAGTCAGTTATATTAATTACACATAAGTTAAAAGAAATTAAAGAAGCTGCAGACCGTTGTACGGTTATAAGAAGAGGTAAATACATAGGAACTGTTGATGTAAAAGATACAGATGAAGCTGAAATGGCTAAAATGATGGTTGGTAGAGAAGTATCATTTAAGGTTGATAAAAAAGAAGCTAATCCTGGAGAAGTAGTTCTTAAGATAGACAAGCTATCAGTTAAAAATAATAAAAAAGTACTAGGATTAAAGGATTTTTCTATAGAATTAAGAAAAGGTGAAATTCTTGGAATAGCTGGTGTTGAAGGTAATGGACAAACTGAACTGGTTGAGGCATTAACTGGAATGAGACATATAGAATCAGGTGTTATAACGTACAAAAATATGGATATAACTAAAAGCTCTATTCGTGCAAGAATTGATAACGGTATAGCACATATTCCAGAAGATAGACATAAAAGAGGATTAATTCTAGATTATACTATAGAAGATAATATGGTTTTAAAAGCTTATAAAAAGAGACCTTTCTCAAAGAATGGGTTAATTAACAGAGCTAAGATAAGAGAGTATGCAAATCATATTATAGAAACTTTTGACGTAAGATCAGGTGAAGGTGGACAATCTATAGCTAGAGGTCTTTCAGGAGGAAACCAACAAAAAGCTATAATAGGACGTGAAATAGAATCAAATCCGGATTTATTAATCGCTGTACAACCTACAAGAGGATTAGATGTTGGTTCTATAGAGTATATTCATAAGAGATTGGTAGAACAAAGAGATGCTGGTAAGGCCGTATTACTTGTATCACTAGAATTAGATGAAGTTTTAAATGTATCAGATAGAATTGCTGTTATAAATAATGGTGAATTAATAGGTATAGTAAATGCTTCAGAAACAGATGAAAATGAAGTCGGTTTAATGATGGCTGGTATAAAGAGAGGTGACAAGTAATGGAAAAGAACAGAGGATTAAAGTCTATATTAGCTATAGTATTAGGTCTTTTAGCTGGTGCTCTTTTAATGTTAGCTATGGGGTTTGAACCAATCAAAGGTTATCAATTCCTATTCAAAGGTGGATTGATGAATATTGAAAGAATTGGTAATACGATAGCTACAGCAACTCCATTAATACTTACAGGTCTTTCAGTTGCCTTTGCATTTAGAACAGGGTTATTTAATATTGGTACTCCTGGGCAAATGTTATTTGGAGGATTTTGTACAATAGCAGTAGGTTTAAGCTTTGATTTACCAACTGTTGTTATAGTACCGTTAATGGTTTTAGCTGGTATTTTAGGTGGAGCTTTATGGGCAGTAGTTCCAGGGGTATTAAAAGCACTATTTAATGTTCACGAAGTTGTTTCATCAATAATGATGAACTGGATTGCTTACTGGACAATATATTATACAGTTCCAAAATACTTTAAAGGTGAGTATTTGGAAACAGAATCTAGGATGTTACCAGAAACGGCAACATTAAGAGTAAAGTGGTTAAGTGATCTTTTCGGAGGTTCATATATTAACTTAGGTATTATACTAGCATTAGTTGCAGTATTTGTAGTTTGGTTTATATTAAATAAAACAGTTTTAGGATATGAATTAAAAGCAGTTGGATTTAATAGATTCGGTGCTGAATATGCAGGTATGCCTGTTAATAGAAATATAGTTATTTCTATGATGATTGCAGGTGCTTTATCTGGTCTTGCAGGTGTAATTCAGTATATGGGTAATGCAACAGTTATGCAAATAGGTGTAATGCCTTCTCAAGGATTTGATGGTATCGCAGTATCATTATTAGGGGCTAATACTCCAATAGGAGTTCTTTTCTCGGCGTTATTCTTTGGAATACTATATGTAGGAAAAGGATTTATGAATGCAGCTGTAAAAATACCACCAGAACTTGCAGATACTATAATAGCTACAATAATATACTTTGCAGCTACAAGCGTAGTTATGGATAAAGTTATTAAGAAGTTTAAGAATGTTAAAAAAGATAGACTAGAAAATAAGGCTAATTCATCAGAAAGGGCGGTGGAGAAATAATGTGGACAATAATTCAGCAGATATTTCCATATGCAATAGCTTATACAATTCCACTATTAATAGCAGCTCTAGGTGCTCTTTATTGTGAAAGAAGTGGTATTGTAAATATCGGTATTGAAGGGCTTATGGTTGTAGGATCATTTGCAGGAGCTTTCACCATTTCAAAACTACAAGCAGCTGGTGTTCCAGGAGCATTATGGATTGGATTATTAGTAGCAGCTTTAGTTGGGATGTTATTCTCTTTACTACATGCTTTTGCAAGTATTAATTTAAGTGCAAACCAAGTTATTAGTGGTACAGCTATTAATATGATAGCTGGTGCATTAACAGTTTTCTTAGCAAGAAACCTTACTGGAAGTGGTAATATAAGAGTAACATTAGGATTTATTCCAAAAGATATACCTGTACTTTCAGATATACCTGTAATAGGACCGCTATTATTTACAAGATCATATATAACTACATGGTTAGTGTTATTAATATTAGCTATATTTACATTTTTACTATACAAGACAAGCTTTGGTTTAAGATTAAGAGCTTGTGGGGAGCATCCTCAAGCAGCTGCAGCAGCAGGTGTTAATGTATATAAGATGAGATATATAGGAGTTATGATTTCAGGAGCTTTTGCAGCCTTAGGTGGAGCTATAATACTTGTAACTTACTCAGGAGAGTTTAATGGTAACGTAGCTGGATTAGGATTCTTAGCAATAGCAGCATTAATATTCGGACAATGGAAGCCATTAGGTATTTTAGGAGCTACATTATTCTTCGGATTTGCAACTACCCTTGCGAATGTATCTCAAGCTATACCTGAACTAAGTAGCATTCCACAGGTTGCATTAAAGGTATTCCCATATGTGGTTACTTTAATAGCGTTAATAATATTCTCTAAATCATCACAAGCACCAAAAGCAGCTGGTGAAACATTTGATGCAGGAAAGAGATAATAATAGTAAAAATAAGCCGTGCAAAATTTTGCACGGCTTATTTTTATATGAATTTTTAATCATTTTTAGAATGAAAAATACAGAGCTTTTTCATTTTATTTACATATTATTGTCATTAGTTATAAGTATTATAAATATGAAATTTAATGAAGGGACTGAAATAAATGGACTTTATATTTAGAGCAATTATAACTTTAAAAGAAAAATTAGGAAGAACATTGATTTTATTAAGTATCATGTTCGTTATATCAGCGGTTGTATTATCATCTTTTGGAATTCAATCAGCTACTGATGCAGAGCTGTATTAGCAAGGTAAAAGTTAGGAGCAAATGTAACTTTATCACAGAATGTAGAAAAATTAATGCAAGAGCAAAGAGAGAATATGGCTGCTAATAGTGCAGAAGGAGAGAAACAAGGGGGAGGGGCAGGAAGATTTAATATAACTAGAGTACAAGTTCCTTTAGAATATATTGATGAGCTAAGTAGCAATGAAAGTGTTGTTGCATATTTAGCTACAAATAGTATCCAAGCTAACTTAGATGAATTACTAGCAGTAGGAGCTAGTGAAGAAGAAACAATAGAGGAAACATCATCAAAACAAGGATTTGGTGGTGGAATGAATATGAAAGGTAGTATGGGAGATATCACATTCACTGGAATAAATGATTTTAAGACAACATCAGCTTATGTTAATGGTGAAGCGGAGCTATTAGAAGGTAGAGAACTTACTGAAGATGATTTAGGTACTAATAATGTAATGATTGAAGAAAATTTTGCTATTGCAAATAATTTAGAAATTGGAAGTGAATTTAATATCACAAATATATCAGGTGAGAATTTAATTGGAGTTACAGTTATTGGAATATATAAAACATACACATCTATTGATGATAATGGATTAAGAAATACTGCAATGTTACCTTATAACAATATATATTCATCTTATACATTAGTTAATCTATTAAATGGAAAAGCAGAAAATTCAGGTGTTGATTCAATTACATTTTACTTAGATGATCCAGCTAATGTAGATAGTTTTTTAGAATATGGAGATAGCACATCAATTGATTTTGATACATTTATACTTGATGCAGGAAATAGAGAGTATGAAGCAATGATAGAACCTATTGAAAATGTTGCATCATTTTCTAAAATAACTATTTTAATAGTAGCAGTATTTGGTGGAGCAATTTTAGCATTAATTATAATGTTATCGATAAAAGATAGAATTCATGAAGTTGGAATTCTTATGTCATTAGGGGAAAAGAAGTTTAAAATAATAGGACAATTTACTGTTGAAGTGCTAACGGTTCTACTTCTTGCAATAGTAATTTCAGTAGCAGCAGGTAATACAATAAGTAATAAAATGAGTGATATATTATTAGCAAATGAATTGAAAACTGAGCAAACAGAAGTGAGTAATTTGGTTACTAGTGATAGACCTACCAAAGGAAATAAACCTATGATAGGGATGAATAGCTCTAGTACAACTGTAGATAAAATTGAAGAATTAAATGTTAATATAAGTCTTTTAGACATAGGAAAGATGTCTGGTATTTCGATATTAATAGCGATAATTGCTACTATGCTACCATCATTGATGATAATGAGATATAATCCAAAACAAATTCTAAGTAAACATAATTAATGGAGGAGTTAAATATGGAAGAAAGAGTTGAAAGAAAAAATGATGTCTTATTAAAAACTAAAGGGTTAGGATATTGGTACGACAATAATAAAAAGATATTAAATAATATAGATATGGAATTTGAGAAAGGGAAATTTTATTCTATAGTTGGATCATCAGGAAGTGGAAAAACTACATTATTATCATTAATTGCTGGATTAGACCAAGTAAAAGAGGGAGATATATTTTTAGGTGATAATAACATAAAAAATATTGGATTAGATAATTACAGAAATAAACATGTTTCTATTATATTTCAAGGATATAATTTAATGAATTACATGACAGCGCTTCAAAATATAACTTCAGCTATGTCAATAAAAAAAATTAAAAAGGAAGATAATAAGAAATTTGCTTTGGATATGATTAAACGTGTTGGATTGACAGAGGAACAAGCAAATCAAAAGGTATTAACGTTAAGTGGCGGACAACAGCAAAGAGTTGCTATAGCAAGAGCCTTATGCTGTGATAATGATATTATAATAGCAGATGAACCAACTGGAAACTTAGATGATGAAACGACAGTAGAAATAATTAAATTATTTAAGGATATAGTTTATAAGGATGGTAAAACCGTTATTATGGTTACTCATGATAAGGATGTTGCTAAAGAAACGGATGAAATTTATGCTGTAAAAAATAAAGGGATAATAAAAATTAAATAGAAAATATAGAGAAATGGTTGAATTTTAAAATATATAAAAATTCAACCATTTTTCTTGTAAAAATACATTTAATGTTCATATTAGACACACAGAGTTACCATATAAACTTGTTATTATATTTCTAAAGAAAGAACTAGAAAGGACAGAAGTTTTATAGATGAGTAGCAGAAGAAGAAGGGTGTATAGAAGAAAAAAAAGAAGATATAGAAGAATTTTTATAATTAATTTATTTCTAATTTTTAGCTTAATATCGTTGATTAAAATTGTTAATATTTGTAGTGGGTTGATTAAGTCACCAGATGCAAGAATGGTTTCAAGTGATATTAATCTATTAGAAGATACTGATGTTTTTACAGTTTGTATTGATCCAGGTCATGGCGATTGGGATGTTGGTGCTATTGGTGTAAATGGTTCATATGAGAAAGATATTGTACTAGATATAGCACTTATAGTTGGAGAACTATTAGAAAATAGCGGGATAAATGTTGTATACACGAGAAATAATGATACATTAAATTGGTCCGATAATTCTATAGAAAATTTATATGAAAGAGTTCGTATAAGCAAAGATAATAATGCGGACTTATTTATATCAATTCATTGTAATAGTGCATATGATTCTTCAGAGTATAAAGGAGTAGAGACATGGTATAATCCTAAAAGTAAGGAGAGTAAAGCTTTAGCATCATTGATACAAGACGAGTTAAGTAACTTAGAGTATACAAATGATAGAGGAATAAAATTTTATAGTGATGATGCGCCTTTAGCAGTTCTAAATAATAATGATGCACCATCAGCTCTTATTGAATTAGGATTTTTAAGTAATTGGTCAGATGAAAATATTTTAACTTCGAAAATTTGGCAAAAAAATATAGCGGAAGCAATATGTAATGCAATTTTAAGCTATAAAGATTTAATTGAGTAAAAAAATCGTCAAGGCAATTAAGCAGTTGGCGATTTTTTACATGCATTTCATTAAATCTACTTTTTACAAAACATATTTATCATATAATTCAGTAAATAGTTTTATATGATACTCCTCGTCTAAGATGATTCTATCTATTATATCAACTATATGAGTATCATCTATTTGTTTTGCAGTTCTTTTATATTGAGCAATAGCTTCTTTTTCGTCTATTATATCGATAGTTAAAGCTTTTTTTAAATCTGTATTAAATGATAAAAATTCAGGAGTCCAAAGATTAGTTTTTTTATGTTTATATATCCAATAGCCAGGATCTTTTCCAAGCTTTACGATTAGCTCACCAAGTATTTGAAGATGATGCATTTCAACTATTGATATTCCCTTAATAGTTTCTGAAATATCTGGATATTTATTATCACTAAATGCTATTTCGTGGTACACATATTGGGTAACAGCTGAGAGCTCTGATACAGAACCAGCATAGTTCAATAAGATTAAGTTTGCGTAGATAGGATTTTTTTCTTTTACCTCTATTGGCGGATAAGGTATATTAACATAGTATTCCATAAAATTTTCTCCATAAATTATTTTAATAATATAGTATGAAGAAGAGTAAATAAAGTGAGAAGCACTTTGGTGAAAAGTTTGACTGCGTCAAAAGAGAAAGGGTCACTAACGTGACAGAGAAAATATTACCTTTGGTAATAGTGAAAAGTGTCTACATTAGTGCCTTTCATTTTAACTTAAGTTAACTTTTCCCCGCTACGTTAGTAGCCTTTTCACTTCGACGAAGTCGACTTTTCACCTGCTAGCTTTGCGAACAATTTCTTTCTAAATAAATCTATTTCTGATTTTTCCATAAGCTGATAAAGCTAAGGAATATGGTGCATCAAAAATGCTGTAGGATTCATCAGTGGAATAAAGATTATATAAAGGATATTTGTTGATTTTACCCTTATATAATAATGTTTTGTTTTCTAGGTCTAATAAATCCATAGGTCTAATAAGCTCTGGGAGCTTGTCTGTTTTGTAGATTCCAGATTCTATTAAAGCTTCAGCGACAAATTGTGAACAGAAATAATAATTTTCTCTTTTAATTGGTTTATTAAATAAAAGAGTAGCGGTTCCTAGTACGCTATATTTGTATTTTGACTTATCCATTAAAAATTTATCGATATGATTTTTTAATGAAGTATATTGTTCAGAAGTAACAGAAACCTTATATATTAAGCATTTACTTTCAGGAAACATTGAAAATACTCCTGAGTAAAGATTTTCTTCTACGAATCCAGCTGGAAGTACATATGCTGGATTTATACGTCCAAATGAATACATTGTTTGAAATGTCGGATCAAATGAGATAGATATATGTGCAAATTCTTTTTTTGTAAAGAATGAAATAACGTTAGAAAATAGAGTTCCAGTTTTTGGAAAAATTATGTAAATATCGTTATTAATCAATTTAATTCCCTCCCCCGTTTTATATATTCATATTTTACACCAAATTACCAGTAATGTTAATAAAAAATGAATAATTTTAATGAAAAGTAAATATAACAATAATAAAGTATTAATGGAAAAAGTAATAGTAACATTTAACTTTATAAGTTATTTATGATAAAATAGTATAAATTAAATAAGAAAGTAAGGTACATATTATGGAATACACATTTAAATTTGATGAAAAAGAATATATATTAAATGAAGAAAATCTATATTGTTTTTTTAATGATGAAGAAAATCCTATTAATGATGTAGATGAAAAAAAGATTATAGAAATATTAAATAATAGTGATAAGGTAGACTTTTCTAAAGCATACTTTAATTTAGCTTGTGAGAATTGTCAAACAGGAGTTGAAGAAAAGAAGAAATTCTTTGATTTCTTAGGATATAATTTTTATATTTTCACAAAGAATGGAAAATACGTTGTAAGCAATATAGAACCACAATATGAAGGATCAACATATGATAAGTTATATGCACTTGGTAAAGTTGATAACAGTTATTTAGTAACTATTAACGTATGTAAGCATTGTGGAGAATATTCAATAGAGATAGAAGAGTTTGAACTTTAATATAGTATATTAATAAATAATGACTACCTAAATTATAGGTAGTCATTAAATTTTTTAGCTAAGTAAATTTTTAAAACTTATTTTAATAGACCATACTGAGATTAATAAACAAATAGCTTCAGATAATATTGTTGCTATCCATATTCCATTTCCTCCGTATAGAATTATTGTAATAATTAGTGTAATTATTATTATAACTAGTCCTCTAGATATAGAGATTAGTGTGGCTAGGATTGGTGATTCTATAGAAGAACAAAAACCAGATGATAATATATTAAAGCCAACTAATAAAAATGATAATGAATATATTCTAAATATAATTATAGATTGATTTATTAGAGCACTATCATTTGATGCTATAAATACATTAATTATAGATGGTGCAAATAAAATACATATAATAAATATTCCAACTGATACTATAGCTATAGTTTTTAAAGTAATACTAAATAAATATTTTAGTGATTTAACATCTTCTGAACCATAGTAAAAACTACATAAAGGTTGAGCACCTTGAGTAATTCCTATCATAGTCATAAGAACTAATGTAGACACATAACATATTACACTATATGTAACTAATCCATTTTCACCTATAAATTTTAAAATGCTTTGGTTAAATATAAGAATAACTATTCCAGAAGTTAATTCTGTTATTCCATCAGGAAAACCTATACTTATAATTCTTTTAAATATATTAAAAGAAGGTTTGAATTTAACAAATTTTAAAGTTGATATTGGCTTTAAAAAGTGCAATGTAAAAAATAAACAAGATGCAACTTGAGATATTCCAGTAGCTATAGCAGCTCCTTTCACTCCAAATCCAAACTTTATCACAAATAAGTAATCTAATATAATATTGGTAATTGCTGATATAGAAACTCCTATTATTGCAAGGTTAGGAAAACCATCAGCTTTAGTTAATACTTCTAAACAGTAAGAAACTATAAAGAATCCATTAAAAAGTATTATTATACTTAAATAGTCTTTTACCATTTTAAAAGTACTTTCAGTAGCCCCTAGAAAAATTGATATTTTATTTATAAATATTAAACTAAATGCTAATAAAATTATTGAAAATATAATCATTATAGCTACATTAAAAGAAAAAATATTGTTTGCTTCATCTTTTTTATCTTGTCCTAGTCTTATTGAGATTAGAGTGGAAGTTCCTGTAGCGAAAAATATAGAAGATGCAAAAATTAAATTTACAAATGGCATAGCTATATTTACTGATGCTAGTGCAGTAGAACCAACTCCTTTTCCAACAAATATTCCATCAATTATTGTATAAATCGAATAGACCCACATAGCAGTTACTGATGGAATAAGATTTCTAAAAAAGCTTTTTCTTAAAGTTTTATTATCAGTCATTCTATCACTCCTAAATTAAACGGAAACTATTTCTTCTAGTGTTGAATTAGTAACTTTAAGTTACTAAATTGAAGTTTGGACTTTCAGTTAATGATAACTTATAATTTGCTAATGGTCAAAGTTATAAAAAAATGAATTAATATAAACAATAAGACAAAAGATATAGATTGAAGGGAGTGTGAAATATGAAAAAAGACCGTTGGGATAAGAACTCAAATACAAGTAATCCTATGCAAAAAGGAGCTAGAAGACAAAAACTACATCAAGATCAAGATAATGTAGGAAATGATAAAAATTCTCCTGCATATAAGAGCTTTGATGGAGAACCTTTAGATTAAATATGTGTAAATAATAAAACGAGGCTATAAATTGATATATCTATGTATTAATTACTAGATTAAAATCATTTGGCCTCGTTTAATTATTTTATACAAAATTTACATATTAATTATTTATTAAAATTGATTACACTGTTAGAATATAAGTGAGATTCTTAAGGAGGAATTATGATGAAAAAAATTAAAAAGATAATGATATCAGCATTAGCTATAGTTATGTCAGTGGCTATGGTTGGTTGTGGAAACAGCAATGTTAAAACAGAAAATAATAATTCAAGTGATAATTCTACTACTCAAGTAGAAAGACCAGAAAATCTACCAATAGCTACTATAAAGGTTAAGGATTTTGGAACAATAGAAGCAGAGCTTTACCCAGATAAAGCGCCTAATACTGTAAATAACTTTATTGAGTTAGCTAATTCAGGATTTTATGATGGATTAACTTTTCATAGAGTAGTAGAAGGTTTTATGAATCAAGGTGGAGATCCAAAGGGTGATGGAACAGGAGGACCTGGCTATAGTATAAAAGGTGAATTTTCAGGAAATGGATATAAAGCTAATGACTTAAAGCACACTACAGGAGTTTTATCTATGGCAAGAGCTCAAAATCCAGATTCAGCAGGAAGCCAATTCTTTATAATGGCAGCAGACGCTCCAAGTTTAGATGGGCAATATGCAGCATTTGGTAAGGTTATAAATGGGTTAGATGTTGTTGAGGCTATAAATAAAGCTGAAGTAGAAAAGAATAAAGCTACAGGAGAAAAATCAACTCCAGTAAATACTATTGTTATTGAAGAAATAAGAGTAGATACAAAAGGTGTAGAATATCCAGAAGCAGAAAAGATAAAGTAAATTTGCTAATTAAAATATAGAGAGTAAATGAAAGAAATTGTTCGCGGAGCTCACAGGTGAAAGGTCGACTTCGTCGAAGTGAAAAGGCTACTAGAGTAGCGGGGAAAAGTTAACTTAAGTTAAAGTGAAAGGTACTAATGTAGACACTTTTCACTATTGCTATAGGCAATATTTTCACTGTCACGTCAGTGACATTTTCCCCTTTGACGAAGTCAAATTTTTCACCAAAGTGCTTCGCACTTTATTTAATTATTGAATTTCTAATTTATATCCAAGTCCCCAGACAGTCTTTAAGAATTTAGGGGCTTTGGGATTATCTTCTATTTTATCTCTAAGTCTTTTTATATAAACCATAATAGTATTATCATCTATTGTGGTATTATTCCAAATTGTTTCGTATAATTGTTCCTTTGAAAAAACTTTATTTGGATTTTCTAATAAAAATTTAAGGAAAAGAACCTCTTTTGCCGTTAAATCAAGAGGTATATTATTTTTAAATATTTGAAAGTTATTTTGACAAAATCTAAAAGGGCCAATGGTTAAATCAGGATTAATAGTTTTTTGATACATATTAGAACGCCTATAAAAAGCTTTAATTTTTGAAACTAATAAATTAATACTGAAAGGTTTTGTTAGATAATCATCAGCTCCTAAGCCTAACCCTAATATCTTATTATGTTCTTCTTCTTTACCACTAAGAATTATTATTGGAGTGAAAATATTGTTATTTCTTATTTGACGTATAAGTTCAAAGCCGTCTATATCAGGCATAACTAAATCTATTATTATTGTATCGTATGAATATTTCTTTAATAGAAGTAAGGCTTCATTACCTGAAGTTGTTGCTGTTGTATTTATTTGCTCCCTAGCTAAGGCTGTTCTTAAAGCTTTTTGGATTAATAGATCATCATCAATTAAAAGTACGTGTTCTTTAAACATTAAATGTCCTTTCTAAATAAACTATATTAATTTAATAGATGTAAAAAATTAATATATAACTATGATATAATTGTTAATTATTTGACTTTTATAATATATAACTCATTATAAGCGAATATAGAATATTACTTCAAGAGGTAAAGATATGTTAGAAAAAAGAAAGTTTAGGTATAAAAGTATTATATGGATATATGGAATTGTAATATTAACAATAATGATTGTTATCTGGATGATATATATCAATCAAAGGAATACCTTAATAGCTTTAAGAAGTGATGAGATGATTTCTATAGCAAAGATTTCAGCTAATAATTTAAAGACATATTTTGATGAAAAAATAGATTATTTAAATGGTGTATTTCAAATAGATGATAATTTATTAGAACAGGGAATAGATGTAGAAGATTACATAGAAAATAAGATACTATATATAAATGAAAATAATAGTGATTATGAAGGAAAGCTAAGTTATATACCTTATGAGTTATTTGATAAATATAATATAAATAAAGATGAATTAAAAGAATGCAAAATTGGATCTGTAGTATTTACTAAAGAGAATAACTATGTGATACAGATAATAAAACCTATTTTATCAAAATACAAAGTTCAAGGAGTTGTACTAGTAGAATATTTATTAGATGAAGTTTATAAGGAAACTTTAGGAGAAATACAAGTCGGTGAATATGGTTATTGTACATTAAAAGATATGTCTGGAGCCATATTAATGCATGGAGATAAAAAGCAGATAGGACTAGATTCACTAAAAGATAGACAAGAGAAGTATCCACAATTAGATCCAGCAGGAATAGATAGATTAGTTACTAATCAATTAAGTGGTAAGACAGGTAGTGATATAGTAAAGTCCTATTGGTGGGGAGAAGATGAAATAAAACAAGTAAAGAAGATAATTGGATATGCCCCTGTAGATATAGGGGAACATAGGTGGGTTATAAGCGCTATTACATCTTATGATGAAATAGCACGTCCTTTAGATAAAATATTTTATTTCATAGTAGGATTAGGAATTATTTTATTAGTATTAATAGTCAGCTTTATAGTTTTTATTATCAAGATGAAAAATGAACAAGAAAAAATTATATTAGAACTAAAATATTCAGAAGAAATAAATAAGTCTACTAATATGCTTAGAAAGCATGAAGAAAAGTTAAGTAAGATTAATAGTATACATACTTTAGGAATGATGGCTAGTACAATAGCCCATGAATTCAAAAATTTATTAACACCAATTTTTATTTATAATGAACTATTAATGAATAGCTTAAAAGATAATAATGAGGCTATAGATGATTTAAAAGAAATTAAATTAGCAGCAGATAACTGTTTAGAGTTATCTAAAAATATATTAATGTACTCAAAAGAAGGTGGGGAAGAAACTACTGAGTGGTTTAATAGTACTGAGGAAATAAAAAAAATAATAAATATCTTAAAAACTATAGTACCACCTAATATACAAATAGATAATTTAATTTTAGATAAATCAATTTATATATATGGCAATAGAAGAGAATTAAAACAAATAATCTTAAATATATGCACTAATGCATACCAGGCTATGGAAAGTAGTGGTGGAGTTATACAAGTTAAATACTATTTAGAGGACAATAAGGCTATTTTAATTGTTAATGATAATGGGGAAGGTATTGAAGATGAAGCAAAAAATAAAATATTTGAGCCTCTTTATACGTCTAAAGGAAATAATGGTAATGGGTTAGGATTAAGTATAGTAGTAGAATTATTGAAAAAAATTAATGGAACAATACAGATTGAAAGCACTAGAGGTTTAGGAACAACGGTAAAAATAGAATTTTATAATATAGAAAGTGATAATTCTTAACAAATTTTAAGAATTTAGTCAGAATTTATATAGAATTTATCTCTATACTTAAACGTGTATGATAAAAAAATATCAATATATTGTTAGGGGAGAGATAAAATGAAAAAGAAATTTTTATCTGTTTTTTTAGCATGTGCAATGGCATTAACATTTGTAGCATGCGGTAATAATGAAAACAAGAATAGTAATGCTAATAATACTTTTGTAGCTGGTACATATGAAGGTACAGCTAAAGGATTCGGTGGAGAAATTAAGGCAACTATTAAATTATCAGATTCTAAAATTGAAGAAATAGTTGTTGTAGGGGATAAAGAAACTCCAACTATAGGGGGAGTAGCAATTGAAAGTATGCCACAAGATATGTTAGCAAAACAAATTGCTAATGTTGACATAGTTTCAGGTGCAACCGTAACTAGTAATGCTGTTATTGAAGCTGTTACAGCAGCATTTGCTAGTGCTGGAATAGATGCTTCAACTTTAGTATCACAAGAAGGTTCAGCTACAGAAAAGACTGAAGAGACTTTAAATGTGGATTGTGTAGTTGTAGGAGCTGGTGGAGCTGGTATGACAGCTGCTTTAGAAGCAAAGGCTGCAGGTTTAAATGTAGTTATAGTTGAAAAGATGGCTATGGCTGGTGGTAACTCAGTAAAAGCTACAGGTGGAATGAATGCTGCTGAGACAGATGTGCAAGAAGCATATGGCGTTGAAGATAGTGTTGAAGTTTTTGTTGAAGACACTATGAAGGGTGGATACGAACTTAACAACCGTGAATTAGTAACTAAAATGGCTGAAGAGTCATCTGATGCTATAGAGTGGTTAGAAGAAATAGGAGCGCCATTACCTGAATTATCTTTCTCAGGTGGAGCAACTAATAAGCGTATACATAGACCAGAAGGTGGAGAACCTGTTGGAAGTTTTATAGTTGATGCATTAATTAAAAATGTAGAAGAGCAAGGCATAGAAATAATATACAATACTGAAGCTAAAGAGATATTAACAGCTGATAATGCTGTAGCTGGAATTAAGGCTGAAGGTAAAGATAAAAATTATACTATAAATGCACAAGCTGTTATCTTAGCAACTGGTGGATTTGGTGCTAATGAAGATATGTATACTCAATATAGACCGGAATTAAAAGGATTCGTAACTACTAATACTCCAGGAGCTACTGGTGATGGTATAACTATGGCCGAAGCTGTAGGTGCGAACTTAGTTGACATAGAACAAATTCAAATTCACCCAACAGTTGAACAAACAACTAGTTTATTAATAACTGAGTCAGTTCGTGGTGGTGGAGCTATATTAGTCAACAAAGATGCCAAGAGATTCGGTAATGAATTACTTACTAGAGATGTTGTTTCAGCAGCTATAATAGAGCAAGAAGATGGATATGCATATACTATCTTTGATCAACAATTAAGAGATAGCTTAAGTGCTATAGAAAAATATGTTGAAAATAATATAGTTGTTCAAGCAGATACAATAGAAGGTTTAGCTAAAGAATTAGGATTAGATGAAGCTACATTAGTCTCTACAGTAAATACATGGAATGAGGCTGTAGCTAATCAAAATGATGTTGAATTTGGAAGAAATACTGGTATGGAAAAAAATATATCAGTAGGACCTTTCTATGCTATAAAAATTGCACCAGGTGTACATCACACAATGGGTGGAGTTGAAATAAATACAAATGCAGAAGTTATTTCTAAAGAAGATACAGTAATACCAGGATTATTCGCAGCAGGTGAAGTAGCTGGTGGAGTTCATGGTGGAAATAGAATTGGAGGAACTGCTGTTACTGATTTCGTTGTGTTTGGACGTATAGCAGGACAATCAGCAGGTAAATTTGTAAATAGATAATACAAATAAATTTTACAGATGTTTAATATAAAACTATAAAGATAATATAGTAACCCCTAAAATTTTATAATATAGTGCTGTTAATATAAAAATAGTAAAATTTGTTTTATTAAATAAATTAAGAAAACATGAATCTTTAATTGATTCATGTTTTTTGTTAATAATTAGATTTGATGTCGGTTAAATTAGATAATAACTTTTATAATAGAATATCAATGTGTAAAAAATCAAATTATATAGTGAAGGATAATAAGAAGTTTTCTGTAAGAATAGGTAATTGACTAAAATTTTATACAGATATATAATTACTAAAGATAATTACTATTAGTAATTATCTTTAGTAATTATATAAAGGGGGATATTATGAACGATAAATTAGTAAAAGAAATTTTTGATGCATGTTTTATAGCAAAGAAAGTTACTGAAATGATGCCAGAGCTTCCCAAAGATATGAAACCGAGGCATATACATGTTATTGATGCTATTTATACCTGTAAGAAAAATAAGGAATTAGTATGTGTGAGTGATATAAGTAATGCTTTGAATATTACTACACCAAGTGTAACCAAACTAATAAAAGAATTAGAGAAGAAAGACGTAGTTGAAAAAATAGAATGTAAGGAAGATAAAAGAATAACTTATTTAGAATTAACTACTTATGGTAAAGAACTGTATAAAGTGTTTGTTGAGGAATATCATAGCAAGGTAGCAAAAGTTTTAAATAATATATCTGATGAAGAGGCTAAAACTTTTATTAAAGTTGCAAATGATGTTTATAACCTAATGAAGAATAATATTATGGAGGATAATTAGATGAGTGATAAAATAGATTTTTCAAAAGGAAAGTTATTACCTATAATTTTGGAATTTTCTATACCAGCGGCTATTTCTTTATTAATTACTGCTATTTATAATATAATTGATAGAATATTTGTAGGAAACTTTGTTGGTAATACAGCTTTAGCAGCATTATCCATATGTTTTCCGTTATCATTTATGATGATAGCTTTTGGATTAACATGTAGTGCTGGTGGCTCCACTTTATTTTCTTTATTTCGTGGAAATAAAGAAGAAGATAAAATGAATTTATCATTTGGTAATGCATTTATAATGGTTATTGTATTTGAAGCAATACTTACAGCAATTTTATTAATATTTCCTGATATATTTTTAAAGGTGTTTGGAGTTACTGATACAACATATAATATGGCTAAAACTTATTACACTATAGTGTCTTTAGGTTGTGTTTTTCAAGGGTTGACATTTGTTTTTTGTGATTTTGTACGTGCTTCTGGAAAACCTATAATGGGAATGTGTGTTACAGCTATTGGAGCTATAACCAATATAGTATTAGATGCTATATTTGTTGCAGTTTTAAATTGGGGGATAGAAGGAGCAGCTATTGCAACAGTAATAGGACAAGTTGTTTCTGTATTATTTGGTGCATATTTATTATTTGGTGGTAAAACACTTGTAAAAATAAAGAAAGATACTTTCAAATTGGACTTTAAACTTCAAAAAGAAATATTTAGATGTGGATTTGCTTTTTGGATAGCACAAATGGCAATGGGATTTATAAGCTTGATTTATAATGGTCAACTTGGAAAATATGGTGGAGATATTGCTATTAGTGTTTATGCAGTAATTTCAAGTATAATGACATTTGTAATAATGCCAGCTAGTGGAATAAGTCAAGGTATTCAACCGATTTTAGCATATAACTACAGTAGTAAAAATACTTTAAGAGTTAAAGAAACTTTAAATAAAGCATCGATGCTTTCAGTAGGGGTAACATCAATAATATGGGTTGTAGTAATGTTCTTTCCAGCTTCTATTATTAGAGCATTTGGAGGTGGAGAGGAGTTAATGTCTATAGGGATTACTGCTCTAAGATGGAATTTTATAATTACTCCTATTTTAGGGTATGTAATGCTATGCACAACATTCTTTCAATCAATTGGTAGACCTAACCCATCGATTGTA
Source organism: Clostridium sp. NSJ-49 (assembly GCF_014287725.1). Taxonomy (NCBI): domain Bacteria; kingdom Bacillati; phylum Bacillota; class Clostridia; order Eubacteriales; family Clostridiaceae; genus Clostridium; species Clostridium sp. NSJ-49. Next base: position 55,323 of record NZ_JACOOP010000013.1, read on the forward strand.
ATTAGTTTATTGAGACAAGTAGTGGCCTTAGTTCCTTTCTTATATTTATTACCTAAAGTTATAGGAATTAACGGAATATTTATGGCTCAACCTATAAGTGATATTATAGCATTGGTAATTTGTGTAGTATTGATTAAAAGAGAATTTTCTAATATAGCAAATGATAAGTATAATGTCGCCTAAAGATTAATAGAAAAATTAGTATATATAACATTGATATTTAAGCTATATTTTTCAGAAGAAAGAGTAGCTTAAATATCAAAAGAAAAATATTTGCGGAAAATTTTCCAAATTAAGTTGTAAAAAAGTAATGAATATTTTGAAAAAATATGATATAGTTGATTATATCAGAAATATGTAATCGGTTTTTGAAAACATTTCCTGATAGGAATTTAATTATTGAATTCTATTTAGAGGTATTGTAACATAATATATAATAGTAAATTTATAAGCTATAAATAAAAATTTATATAATAAATATTAAATATAATGTTTTAGTTTTAGGAGGAATTATCATGAAAAATATTTTATTAGTATGTGCTGCAGGAATGTCTACAAGTCTTTTAGTTAATAAGATGAAGGATGCTGCAAAAGCAAAAGGAATAGAAGTAAACATTAACGCTTTACCAGTTTCAGAATGTTCAAGCGTTGTTGATACAGTTGATATAGTTTTACTTGGGCCACAAGTTAGATTCCAAAAACCACAAGTTGATGCTTTAGTAAAAGGAAGAGTTCCAGTAGAAGTAATCGATATGAGATTATACGGAACTATGAACGGTGCTGCTGTTCTTGATAGAGCATTAGAATTAATTAAATAGTTTATAGTATATTATTAGGTGAATTCATCAATTTGAATTCACCTTTTTTATTTCAGTTTATAAACACAGTAGTTTTAGCAGGAACATTATCATATATCCATTTAGCATTAACTTTAGCTAGACGGATACAGCCATTTGAAATTTTCATACCTAAACGACCATCTTTAATGGTTCCATCTAAATTATACAGAATTGAATGAAACAAGTAGTCATTTTTAAATTGAGAGTAATAATAACAAACATATCCATGAGAATATCCAAAGGAATAACCTTTAATTCCTATATAGAATGTACCTTTAGGTGTAGGGGTAGTAGGTTTGCCTATGGAACAAGAATAACTTTTGATTAGTTTCCAATTAGATTTTTTACCTGTAAAAATATTAACTTTAAAACTTTGAGTATCAACCCAGATCAGATAATTGGTTGTACTAGATAAATTACTATTATTAACAAAGGATTCACCATAACTAGAAAGAGAATTAACTAATAGAAAGTCTGATAGAACTGTAGTATTTAACTTTGTAGCACGATAGATATTTTTTAAAATATTTATTAGCATAATATATCTCCAATCACTAATTATATAATTATATAAAGTTAGGTAATAAATATGGTTGTTCCACCAGGGATATTTTCATAAATCCATTTTGCATGAGGTGTTGATAAACGAACGCACCCGTCTGTAAGCATCATTCCAAGTCTATCGTCTTTTATTGTTCCATCTAAGTAATAAGGTATTGAGTGAAATAGGTAATCGCCTTTTATTTGAGTGTAATAAAGACATCGAAAGCCTCTTGATTCTCCAAAAGAATATCCTTTTACCCCAACGAAGTACGTTCCTTTTATAGTCGGATTATTAGGCTTTCCTATTGTGCATAGATAACTATTAATAAGAGTCCAGTTATTTTTTGAACCTCTAAAAATATTAGTTTTAAAATTTTCAGTATCAACCCAAATAAAGTATGGCGAACTACTAATGAAGCCGTTAGTATTTACAAATTTCGTTGCGGAATCTAAATAATAAGAACTTGTTCTAAATGAATTTACTAATAGGCGACCATTAAGTCGTCCAAATCTATATAAGCCTTTAACTTTGTTAATAAGCCACATAACTTAAACTCCTTAAAATTTACTTATACTCTATTTTATTTAAATGCTCCCACTTTGTTGATGGTTGTCGAAATAATTATATTGATTTTTGTGATTTACTGTTATACTATAACTATAACAAATATATCGGGGGTAATAATATGTTAGAAATAAAAAATTTCTCAAAGGCATATAAACAAGGTAAAAAGGCAGTAGATAATATATCTTTAACAATAAATTCAGGTGATATATTTGGATTTATTGGACATAATGGAGCAGGTAAAACTACTACAATAAAATCTGTAGTAGGTATATTAGAGTTTACTGAAGGAGAAATATTAATTGATGGATTATCAATTAAAGATAACCCTATAGAATGTAAAAGGATTATGGCATATATTCCAGATAATCCAGATTTATATGAAGCATTAACTGGAATTCAATATTTAAGCTTTATATCAGATATTTATGGGGTTAGTAAATCACAAAGAGAAGAGCTTATAAAAAAGTATGCGGACAAGCTTGAATTAACTAGATTTTTAGGTGATTTAATAGGATCATATTCGCATGGAATGAAGCAAAAGTTAGCTGTAATTTCTGCATTAATTCATAAGCCTAAATTATTAGTATTAGATGAACCTTTTGTTGGGCTAGATCCAAAAGCTGCCCATACATTAAAAGAGATAATGAAAGAAATATGTTTAGAAGGTAGCGCTATATTCTTTTCTACGCATGTATTAGAAGTTGCTGAAAAACTATGTAATAGAGTGGCTATAATAAAGGATGGAAAAATTGTTGCACAAGGAAATACAGATGAAGTAAGGGGTAATAGTTCTTTAGAAGATATATTTATGGGGTTGATTGATAATGAATAATTTATGGGTTGTATTAAAAGCAACATTTATTAATGATTGGGGATTAAATGGATTTTCAAAAAATGTTTCTGGGACAAAAGAAAAAAGAAAAATGATGATGTCATCTTTAGTGCTTCTTATTGGAGCAATGGCAATAGCATTTACTGTAACTATGTACGCTTATCTTATGGCTGATGCTTTAGAAAGTATAGGTTTTTTAGATTTACTATTAATGATGGCTGGATTGATGAGCGTTATGATGGTATTTTTTACATCTATATATAAAGCTCAGGGAACATTATTCACTTCAAGAGATTATGATATGTTAATGTCATTGCCAATTAAAAATAGTGTAATACTAACTAGTAAAATAATAAATTTACTAGTATTCAATTGGATATTTACAGCTTTTGTGCTTATACCAACTGGAGTTATATATTATATGAGAGTTCCAGGATTATCATGGCTTTATTTCGTAATATTAATAATATCAGTTATATTTATGCCATTAATTCCGGTTATAATAGCTTCAATTTTAGCTGTATTTATAAGTTATTTTGCTACTAAGTTTAAGCATAAGAATTTAGTAACTATACTAGGTGCGACTATTGTTACATTACTAATTCTTATAGGTTCATTTAATATTAATTCTATTATTGAATCATTAATGATAAATAGTGCTTCTATTATGGAAGGTATAGGTAAAATATATATTCCAGTAACTTTTTTTACTAATGCATTAAGAGATAAAAATTTAATAGAATTAGTAAAGCTTATAGCTATATCAATAGTTCCTTTTATAATATTCATAATTGTATTTAGTAGATTATTTGGGAAGATTAATGCTAGACTAGGAGAAAACTATAAAAAGGCAAATTACAAAATACAGTCACTTAAATCTAGTAGTATAGCTAAAGCTTTATTACAAAAAGAGATAAGAAGGTATTTCTCAACACCTATATATGTTTTAAATACAGGCATTGGAATGATTATAATTTTAGTAGCTTCAATTGCGACTCTATTTGTTGATGGACAAACTTTGGCTATGTATATGGAAATGCCATATGTAGATGAACTAATGCCACTTAATGTTTTGTTAATAATAGCTTTTGGAATAGGAATATCGTGTACAACGACCTCTTCAATATCTTTGGAAGGGAAGAATTTATGGATAATGAAGTCATTACCTATAAGAGAAAAAGATATATTTAGAGGCAAAATATTATTAAATTTAATTATTACTATTCCATTAGGAATACTAGCTAATTTAATATTTTCCATAGGCTTAAAGTTTAGTTTTGCAGCTTTAGTATGGAATTTAGCATTTACAATAGTATTTTCTTTATTAACAGCAATAGTAGGTTTACTTATAAACTTATATTTACCTAAATTAGATTGGGTATCACCAACTGTAGTTGTAAAACAAAGTGCAGCAGTAATGATAGAAATGTTATTTGTATTTGCGATTATTGGATTATCTATAGGAGCATTCCTTTTATTTAAAGTAACAAATATAACTATGTTTTTATTATTATTGTTAGGTATACTTGTAATTTTATTAATAATTTCATATAGACTTCTAAATACAATTGGGATAAAGAAGTTTATTAAATTATAAAGTAAAGTTAAAGTTTATATTGATAAATAAAATAAAGAGTTTTGAAAGTACCATAATAAAAAATGGTACTTTTTTTATTAATTTAAGTAGCGATTAAGTGTATAGAAACATAAAATATATTAGGAAATTATGATGAATAAAAAATAGTTAAGTACTATCGAGTGGGAATAGTATGATAAAAGATGAATGCGTATGTAAATATGAGTTATGAAAAGAACTTTTAGAAAAATATGACTATGAAGAATGGTACAGAAAAGAGATTATTAAAAAATAATATATAACTAGAAGAGCTATGCATAATAAATGTATAGCTCTTAGTATATAAATAAAAAAATGAAATATGTAAATAATAAGTTGGAATTAGATATTATCGACGATAAAAAACAATAATTAAATTTTTGAAAAGCCTAATATAACGAAGAAAAATTTATTTTATAAAAAGAAGAAAGAAGAGAGTTTAAGGAGGTAGTTTTATGCAAGTAATAAAAAAAGATGGTAGATTACAAGAATTAGATGCTAATAAGATTAAGATTAGTATTTTAAATGCAACAAGTGGAACTAAGGCGCTTTTAAATGAGTCAGATATTAAAATAATAGTAAAAGATATAATTAAAATTATAGAGGATTTAAGATCTGAATATGGTAATACGTCAAGTTATGAAATTGTAGGAGTTGTAGTTGAGGTATTAAAGAGAGATGGATTTGATGATGTAATTTCATCTTATATAGAATATAGTAAGTAGTTTGCCTAAGGGCAAGAGATAAATGTTTTGCTAGAGCAAAAGATGAAAGATTGCTTTGTGGTAAAGTGAAGGGTTTTGCTCTAGCAAAAAGTAAAAGATTAACTTTTGATTAGGACTAAAACATTCTTTCGTGTTATAATAGTACCGATATTTTGAAGCAAGGATCGGTGAATTATATGTATAAATTAATAGCATTAGATATGGATGGAACTTTATTAAATGAAGAAAAAATAGTAACAGAAAGAACTAAAAAGGCAATACAAGCGGCGAGAGATAAAGGTGTAACAGTTGTTCTTGCAACAGGTAGACCAATTGATGGTGTTACTAGATACTTAGAAGAGTTAGATATGTACACAGATAATGATTATGTTTTAAGCTATAATGGGGGATTAGTATTAAAGACAAAGAGCAGAGAAGTTGTATGCAAGATGGGATTAATAGGGGAAGATGTTCATTATCTTTACGATTTAAGCAAAAAATTGGGTGTTAATATTCACGCATTCTCTGAAGAAAATGGACTAGTTACTCCTAAAAATAGTAAGTATACTGAAGTTGAAGCAAGTATAAATAACATAACAATACAAGAAATAAATTTTGAAAATATAAAAAATGATGAAAGTTACATAAAGGTAATGATGATAGATGAGCCTGAAATACTTCAAAATGCTGTAGATAATTTACCAAAGGAAGTTTTTGAAAAGTATACAGTTGTTAGAAGTACTCCTTACTTCTTAGAGTTTTTAAATAAAGAAGTTAATAAAGGTGTAGGTGTTGAGCTTTTAGCTAAGCATTTAGGTGTAAAGAGAGAAGAAGTAATAACTATGGGTGATGCAGGAAATGACTTACACATGATTGAATATGCAGGAATGGGAATTGCAATGGGAAATGCTTTTGAAGAAGTTAAAAAAGCTGCTAATTACATAACCGATTCAAATAATGAAGATGGAGTTGCAACAGCTATAGAAAAATTTGTTTTATCTTAGGAGGAATTAAATCTTTATGCATTATGGAAACCTTCAAAAAATTAGAGATGGAAGAAGAACTTATGCAATAACTCCAGATATACCTGGCGGATTTGTAAGTGCAGAAACATTAGAAAAAATAGCTAAAGTTTCAAAGAAGTATAATGGTGTATTAAAAATAACATCAGGTCAAAGAATTTTAATTACAAATCTTAAGGAAGAGGATTTACCACAAATTTGGGATGACTTAGGTATGGAACCAGCTGTTGTAAAGGCTAATTCTGTTAAGAACGTAGAAATATGTCCAGCGGGCTTTTGCAAAAGAAGCAAGTATAATACTATAGGAATTGGAATGAAGTTAACTAAAAAGTATGGCAAGAAGGATATGCCTTGTAGAACTAAAATAGGAGTTGCTGGATGTAGAAATTCTTGTGGAAGTGTTTATGCTAAAGATGTAGGAGTAATAGCCGATGTAACAGGATTAATGGTAGTTGCTGGAGGTTCAGCAGGGTTTAATCCAAGAATTGCAGATATTATTGCAAAAGATTTAGATGAACAGCAAACTTTAAAACTTATAGATTCTATCTTTGATTATTATAGAGAAAATGCTGAGTTAGGTGAAAAGCTAGGATTTATGATAGAAAGATTAGGAATAGAAAAATTTAAAGCAGATGTAATAGAAAAAGCAAAATAATTAATAGTTAAGAGTTGATACTTTAAAATTAACCATTAAACTAAGATAAAATTTCTTTGAGGATATTTTAAAATCCAGCAAAATATAAATATTATTCTGCTGGATTTTTTTTATGAATAGTTACTATTAATTCTTAAATTTTAAAATGTCATAGTTGATAAAATATATCCAAAGTATCCAAAAGACATTAAAACAAGATTCCATACAAAAATTCCAATAGAGGAATATATTATATAATCTTTGAATTTAACTTTGAAAATCCCAGACATTAGAGATATAAAAGTTCTAATCGTAGGAAGCATTCTACCAATAAGACACATCTTAGCTCCATATTTTTCAGCTGTTTCTTTAGCTTTTCTTAGTGATTTTTGAGTACTCGGAAATTTATTATAAAAAAAGTTATATATGATATCACCAAATTTGGAAGACACTAAATAATAAGTTATACTTCCAAGAATTGACCCTAAAGTTGCAATAGCAAAAACTATCAGAAAAGAATGTCCACTGCTTTTTATAAAAACACCTACAGCTGGCATAATTACGATTGCAGGAATACCGGTAAGATTTAATGCTTCTAAGAACATAATTATAAAAATAATTACTAAAGTATTAGCTTTTAAAGTTTCTATTAAATTTGTCATTTGTTTCTCCTTATACTTGATAAATGTAATATATAGTGGTGAAGCTACCTTTATATTTTTTCTTATTAAGGTAAGTTGTCCATAGTTACTTACCTCATAAGATACTACCGAGTTATGACCGCTATTTGAGAAATATAGATATTTTCAATTAGAAGTTATAGAGTTATAAGGTAGAATAAACATCAGGTAAAGTACTTATATAATATAAAATTTTAAATCCATTCTAACCTAATTATTCTAATATTATAACTTCGCTATAAAGTTCACACAATATGTAAGCAAATCTTTTACTGGGATAAATACCATATAGATTTATTTTTCATATAATGCCTTAGATAAAATATAACTTAATACTATTATATCTAATCATAACAATGATAATTGTTAAGAAACTGTATACAAAATGTTTTTATAGTAAAATATTGAAATCAAGCGTATAGCTAAGAAATTTTACATATAAATATTAAAGATGAATTGTTTGCTAGTATTTATATAAGGTTTTTTCTGTTTTTAGAAATATATAAGTAAAAACGGTAAGTTTAGAATGAATATTTATTATGAAAATATGAAGGTTTAAGGGTAAGATTAGATGAATAAAAAGGATAGAATAAATAGAGGCAAATTTTATATTTTATTAACAATAATATTTGTAGCTCTGACTCTTTTAATATTAAATGTAAAGTATCTTAATGGTAAATTAAGTATAGTGGTGATAGCTAATTTTATAAGAAAAAATGGTGTTTTTTCGTCTTCGATATATCTTTTGATATTTGCGATAAAACCTTTTTTTGTTATAATTCCATCAAATATAATAGCTATAGCTGCTGGAAAAGTATTTGGCGCTTTTTGGGGATTTATACTAACTATGATTGGATATTATATTTCTGGGACTGTGGCATTTTTTTTATCAAGGCTTTTAGGGAGAAGTTTTGTAGAAGATTTAATCGGAAGTAGATTTGTAAAGCTAGACCAAAACCTTGAGAAAAATGGATTTAAAATACTATTTTTATTAAGATTTCCTCCAATATTACCATATGATGCATTAAGTTATACTTGTGGATTAACTAAAATAAAGTATAGCGATTTTATTTGGGCATCAGTTTTAGGGGTAGCTCCTGAAACACTTTGTTATGTAATTTTAGGAATGAACTTTAATAATCCATTTTCCGTGAAGTTTATATTGCCATTAATAATTATTATTTTTGGGATAATTTTCGCAAAGAAATTAGTCAAAAGATAGTAGTTTATATCCAGATTAATCTATAAAAGATAAAATGTTGGATTAATTAATTAATCGTGTTACAATACAAGAGAATATTTTTGTAGAGAGGAATGTTATAAAATGGATAAGTACAAAGAACAGTTTATTGAATTTATGATTGAAAGTAATGTATTAAGATTTGGAGAGTTTACTACTAAGAGTGGAAGACAAACCCCTTTCTTTATTAACACTGGAAACTATACTACTGGGGAACAATTAAGTAAGCTTGGTGATTTTTATGCTGAAGCTATAAAGAAACATTTTAATAATGATGTAGATGTTTTATTTGGACCTGCATACAAAGGAATTCCACTAACAGTAGTTACTGCAGTATCAATGAATAAGCTTTACGGAGCAAATGTTCAATATTGTTCAAATAGAAAAGAAGTAAAGGATCACGGTGAAGGTGGAATATTACTAGGAGCTAAGATTGACTCTGATAAGAAAGTTGTAATAGTAGAAGATGTAATGACTGCTGGAACTTCAATATATGAAACTGCACCAATATTAAAAGCGCAAGGAAATCCACAAATACAAGGATTAATAATTTCTGTTGATAGAATGGAAAAAGGTAGAGGTGAAAAGTCAGCTCAAGAAGAAATTAAAGAGGTGTTTGGAATTCAAACTTACTCAATAGTTACAATGAAAGAAGTTGTAGAGTACTTATATAACAGAGAATTGAACGGAAAAGTATATATAGACGACAAAATCAAAGTTGCAATAGAAAAATATTATGAAAAATATGGTGTATAAAAAAATTACAACCGAAACTCTCTAAAAATATTGACAGCATTAAAAAAAAATGGTATCTTAGATTAAAATAAAGAACCTTTAATGAAATCCAGAGAGATTTAAAAGGAAGTGTAATTTTTATTAGACAACGGGATTATTATGTCTTCCTTTAGATAAAGGAAGACATTTTTTTATTATTTCTTTAAATTTAGCCCTGAGAGGTTAAGAAGGAGAGGAAAATTATATGATGAATAAACATTTAATAAATCCAATGGACTTTACGATAGAAGAATTAAATGAAATCTTTGAATTAGCACATCGAATTATATCAAATCCAGAAGAGTATTCACACGTATGTGAAGGAAAAATACTAGCTACTCTGTTTTATGAACCAAGTACCAGAACAAAATTTAGCTTCGAAGCTGCCATGATGAGATTGGGCGGAAAGATATTAGGGTTTTCAGAACCAAATTCAAGCTCAGCAGCAAAAGGTGAAACTTTAGCAGACACTATAAAAATGGTATCTATATACTCAGATATTATAGCAATGAGACATCCTAAAGAAGGATCAGCTAAGGTCGCAAGTATGTACTCATCAGTACCTGTTATAAATGCAGGGGATGGAGGGCACCAACACCCAACTCAAACACTAACAGACCTTTTAACGATAAAGACTTTAAAAGGTAGATTAGACAATCATGTTATTGGTATTTGTGGAGACTTAAAATATGGTAGAACAGTTCAATCTTTAATAACAGCCATGTCAAGATATAAAAATATCAAGTTTGTTTTAATATCACCAAAAGAATTAGGAATACCTCAATATATAAGAGAAGAGGTTTTAAATAAAAATAATATAGAATTCAGAGAAGTAGAAAAGATAGAGGATGTAATAGAAGAATTAGATATCCTTTATATGACTAGAATTCAAAAAGAAAGATTTTTTAATGAAGATGAATATATGAGATTAAAAGATAGCTACATTTTAGATGCAGAAAAGATGAAATTAGCTAAAGAAGATATGATAATAATGCATCCACTTCCAAGAGTAAATGAAATAGATGTTGAAGTTGATAAAGATAAAAGAGCAGCATACTTTAAGCAAGCAGAGTTTGGTATGTATGTAAGAATGGCTTTAATGGCTAAGTTATTGGGGGTAGCGTAATGTTAGAGATTACAAGTATAAAAAATGGATTTGTATTAGATCATATTAGAGCTGGGGTAGGAGTTAAGATATTTAAATATCTTAAACTTGAAGATGGAGAAAATGAAGTTGCATTAATAATAAATGCAAAAAGTATGAAGAATGGTAGAAAAGATATAATAAAGATAGAAAATGCTACAGAAATAGATTTTACAGTTTTAGCGTTATTATCGCCAGGAATAACTATAAATCAAGTTAAAAATGAAGAGATAATAGCAAAGATAAAACCAGAATTACCAAAGCAAATTAAAGGAATAATTACATGTAACAATCCAAGATGTATAACAAGTGATGAAAAATACTTAGAGCATGTTTTTGATCTTGTTAACGAAGATAAAGGATCTTACAAATGTCAGTATTGCGATACAATAATTAATCCAAGTGAGGTATAAAAATGAGCAACTTATTGATAAAAAACGTTAATGTAGTAGATGCGTTTCAAAACTTCCATGGAGATGTATATATAGAGAACGGAATAATAAAGGAAGTTGGACAAGATATAAAAAAGGATAATGTTGAAATTATAGATGGAAACAGCCTAACTTTAATGCCAAGCTTCATAGATACTCATGCACACTTTAGAGAACCAGGATTCACTCAAAAGGAAGATATTGAAACTGGATCTAAAGCAGCAGTAAAAGGTGGATATACAGGAGTTTGTTTAATGGCTAATACTTGGCCAGTATGTTCAAACTATGAAGTATTAAATCATGTAAGAAATAGAGCAAAAGAAGTTGGATTAACAGATATACACCAATGTGTTTCAATAACTGAAAACTTCAAAGGTAGCAATATAGAACATTTAAATATGTTTAAAGATGATAAAGAAGTAAAAGCTATATCAGATGATGGTGTAGGAGTTATGGATTCAAGCGTAATGATGAAGGCTATGGAAGTAGCTAGAGAAAATAACTGGATAGTTATGTCACATGCTGAAGATAAGACATTTTCAAAGATAGATATGAGAATGGCAGAAGATTTAATGACAATAAGAGATTTATATCTAGCAAAAGTAACTAAAGCACATCTTCATATGGCTCATGTAAGTACAGTAGAATCAATAAATGCTATAGAGAGAGCTAAAGAAGAAGGTGTAAATGTAACTTGTGAAGTAACACCTCATCACTTAGCTTTAGATAGTAGCATAAGTAATTATAGAGTAAATCCTCCAATAAGAGAAAAAGAGGATGTAGAAACTTTAATAAGAGCTATAAGAAAAGGTGTTGTAGATTGCATAGGAACAGACCACGCTCCACATACTGAAGAAGATAAGAAAAATGGAGCGCCAGGAATGGTTGGATTAGAAACTGCTTTTTCAATATGCTACACGACGCTAGTTAAAGAAAATAATATCTCATTAAATAAATTAAGCGAATTAATGTCTAGAAATTCAGCTAATATTTTAGGAATGAATAAGGGATTAATAAGTGTTGGAAAAGATGGAGATATGGTACTTGTAGATTTAAATCAAAAGGTTACTGTAGATAGAGATAAATTTGTATCAAGAGGTAAGAATACACCTTTCCACGGAAGAGAATATTACGGTGAAGTTAAGATGACAATAAAAGGTGGAAATGTAGTTTATAAAGCTTAAGTAAGGAGAATTTTAAATGGATAAATTAATAATAGATAAATTATATGAAAGAGTAGAAGAAAGAGGAGTAGTTTGTTTAGGGTTAGATACAGCTGTTGAGTATCTTCCAAGCCACGTATTAGAAGGAAGAACTTTAAGTGAAGCATTATTCCACTTCAATAAGGAAATAATAGATGCAACTTTAGATGTTGTAGCTTGCTTTAAAGTTCAAATAGCTTACTATGAAGCTTTAGGAATTGAAGGATTAATAGCTTACAAAAATACACTTCAATATTTAAGAGAAAAAGATGCAATAATAATTGCAGATATAAAAAGAGGAGATATAGCTGCGACAGCTTCACAATATGCAAAGGCGCACTTTACAGGAGATTTTGAAGCGGATTTTATAACTCTAAGTCCATACATGGGAATGGATAGTATCGAACCATACCTACCTTACATGAAAGAAGGAATAAAGGGAGTATTCGTACTAGTTAGAACTTCAAATCCAGGTGCAGAAGATTTTGAAAATCTTGATATAGTAGGTGGCAAAAAGTTATACAACGCTGTTGGTGATAGATTAACTGAAATGGGTCAAGAAGTTAAAGGTAAGTACGGATATACTCAAATCGGTGGAGTAATAGGATGTACTCATGTTGAAGAAGGTAAGGAAATAAGAAGCAGATATAATGATATGTTCTTCTTAATACCAGGATATGGAGCACAAGGTGGAAAAGCTGAAGATGTAGCTCTTTACTTAAACAATGGAAATGGTGGAGTAGTAAATTCATCAAGAGGAATATTATTAGCGTATAAAAAGGAAAATAGAGAAATGGAATTTGCAGCTTGTGCAAGAGAAGAAGCTATAAAGATGAGAGATGAAATAAGAAGAGCTGTAGAATCTAAGTAATGGGGGACAATATCATGAAGTATACGAAAGCAAAGATATTATCTAATATAGAAATAGTAGATGGAATATATAAAATGGTGGTTGAAGACCATAATAAAGTAAATGCAGGTCAATTTTATATGTTAAAGCATCAAGGTGCAACACTACTTCCAAGACCTATAAGTGTTTCTGAAAAGGAAGAAGGAACAGTAACATTTTTATATGCTACTGTAGGTAAAGGTACAAAAGAGTTTGCGAACCTTAGAGAAGGGGAAACTATAGAGTTAACAGGTCCTCTTGGAAATGGATTCGATATAGATAAGAAATATGGTAATGTTGCTTTAGTTGCTGGAGGTATTGGAATAGCACCTATGGTGGAACTTGCCAAGAGATTAAGAGAAAAGAATAAAGGTATGAAGATGGATCTTTATGCTGGATTTAGAGATGACATATATTTAACTGATGAATTATGTAAGTACATAAATGATGGATATGTTTCAACTAATACTGGAAAGTATGGTCATAAGGGATTTGTAACAGATTTATTAGAAGTTGATAAATATGATACAGTATTATGCTGCGGGCCAGAAGTTATGATGAAAAAAGTAGTTGAAATGTGTAAAGAAAAGGGAGTTCAAGTATATGTTTCAATGGAAAAACATATGGCTTGTGGGGTTGGAGCATGTTTAGTATGTACATGCAAAACTAAAGATGGAAATAAAAGAACATGTAAAGATGGTCCAGTTTTTGATGGAAACTATGTTGAACTATAGGAACTAAGGAGTACGTGATATGTTGAAGGTTAATATAAATGGAGTAGATTTTAAAAATCCTGTAATAGCAGCATCTGGAACATTTGGCTTCGGAAGTGAATACAATGAGTTTTACGATGTTGGGATGCTTGGAGGAATATCATCAAAGGGATTAACATTAAATCCTAAGGATGGTAATAATGGAATAAGAGTTTTTGAAACACCATCAGGAATGATGAATTCAGTTGGACTTCAAAACCCAGGTATAGAAAGATTTATATCAGAAGAACTTCCAAAGATGAGAAAGTTAAACACTAACGTTATAGCTAATGTTGGTGGAGGTTGTATCGAAGATTACGAAATAGCAGTTGAAAAGCTAAGAGGAACAGATATAGATATGATAGAACTTAACATATCTTGCCCTAATGTTAAGTCAGGGGGGATGGCTTTTGGAATTAAATCAGAAGTAGCTTATGATGTTGTATCAAAGATAAAGAAAATAGCAGATAAGCCTTTAATGGTTAAGCTATCACCTAATGCTGAAAATATAGTAGAGATGGCATTAGAATGTGAGAGAGCTGGAGCGGATTCAATTTCATTAATAAATACACTTAAAGGATTAGCAATAGATCCATATAAGAGAAAGCCAGTATTCGATAATGTTTATGCAGGGGTTTCAGGGCCAGCAGTTAAACCAGTAGCACTTAGAATGGTTCATGAAGTAGCGAAAGCTGTTAGCGTTCCAGTAATAGGTTTAGGCGGAATAACATCAGGAATAGATGCTATAGAATTTATGATGGCTGGAGCAAGTGCAGTTCAAATAGGAACGGTGAATTTCTTTAATCCTAATGCAGGAAAAGAGATAGTTGAGGAAATGGAAAGATTCTGTAGAGAACAAGGAATCAAAGATATAAATGAAATAGTAGGGATTATATAAATATTATATAAATATTAGATAGAGAAATATGGTACACCTATTCAAGTTAATTTAGTAGGCTTACTTAAAGCGTATTATTTACGTGAACAAAGTAAAGAAACATCTGACTAAATTAGGATAAAGGGTAAGGAAGCACCTACTAACATATGTTGGTAGGTGTAAAACATATATAGGTTAGATTTCTAAAATTAGAGACTTAGAATCTTACTTAACGTCACCTAGCTAAATTAAAATTTAGAGGTTCGCTTATGGGAGGAAACATAAATATGAAAGCAAGACTTATACTTGAAAATGGGATGATATTCGAAGGAAATGCATTTGGACACTTAAAAGATAGTGTGGGAGAAGTAGTATTCACTACTGGGATGACAGGATACCAAGAGGTATTAACAGATCCATCTTATTACGGACAAATAGTAACTATGACATATCCACTAATAGGGAACTATGGAATCAACTTAGAAGATAATGAATCTGAGACTCCAAATGTAAAAGGATTTATAGTAAGAGAGAAGTGTAACTTCCCGAATAACTTCAGATGTGAAATCGGATTAGAAGATTACTTAAAGCAAAACAAGATAATTGGGTTAGAAGGAATAGATACAAGAGCTTTAACTAAGGTATTAAGAAATAATGGAACTATGAGAGGAATAATATCTTTAGAAGCAGAAACATTACAAGATGTTGAAGGAAAGATTAAGGCTTTCTCAAATAAAGAAGCTGTTAGTATAGTTTCAACAGAAAAACCTTATACAATAGAAGGAACTGGTAAGCACGTTGCAATAATGGACTTTGGAATAAAAACAAACATTATAAGAAATTTCAAAAAAAGAGGTTGCAAAATTACAGTATTCCCAATGAACACAAGGGCAGAAGAAATATTAGCAGTTAACCCTGACTTAGTATTCTTATCAAATGGACCTGGAGATCCAGAAGATTTAGGAAGCGTAATAGAAAATATTAAGAAGATAGTTGGAGTTAAGCCGATAGTTGGAATATGTTTAGGACATCAATTATTAGGGTTAACACTAGGTGGGAAAACTACTAAGTTAAAGTTCGGACACAGAGGATGTAACCATCCAGTAAAAGACTTAGAAAGAAATAAGGTACACATAACTTCTCAAAACCACGGATATGTAGTTCATGAATTACCAGAAGGTGTAGTTGCAACTCATATAAATATAAACGATGGAACAATAGAGGGAATGAAACATACTACTTTACCGATATACTCAGTTCAATTCCATCCGGAGGCTGCAGCAGGTCCAAAGGATAGCGAATATATATTTGATAGATTTATGGAATATGCACTATAGGAGGAATTAGAGAATGCCATTAAATAAAGATATTAAAAAAGTTTTAGTTATAGGGTCAGGACCAATCATTATAGGACAAGCGGCTGAGTTTGATTATTCAGGAACTCAAGCATGTCAAGCTTTAAAAGAAGAAGGTGTAGAAGTTGTATTAGTTAACTCTAATCCAGCTACTATAATGACAGATAGAGAAGTAGCAGATAAAATTTACATAGAGCCATTAACAGTAGAGTTTGTTGAAAAGGTAATAGCCAAAGAAAGACCAGATAGTCTTTTAACAGGTATGGGAGGTCAAACAGGACTTAACCTTGCGGTAGATTTAGCTGATGCTGGAATTTTAGATAAATATAATGTTAAAGTTATAGGTACTTCAATAGCATCTATTAAAGAAGGGGAAGATAGAGAATTATTTAGAGATATGATGAACAGAATAAACGAGCCTGTTATCACATCTGAAATAATAACTGATATGGAATCAGGAATATCTTTTGCTAACAAGATAGGATATCCAGTTATAGTAAGACCTGCTTATACATTAGGAGGAACTGGTGGTGGAATAGCTGAGAATGAAGAGGAGTTAAGAACTATTCTTGCATCAGGATTACAATTAAGCACAATTGGACAAGTTTTATTAGAAAAATCAGTTAAAGGTTGGAAAGAGATAGAGTACGAAGTAATGAGGGACTCTTACGGAAACTGTATAACTGTATGTAACATGGAAAACATTGACCCAGTTGGTATTCATACTGGAGATAGTATAGTTGTAGCCCCATCTCAAACATTATCAGATAAAGAATACCAAATGCTTAGAACTTCAGCTATAAACATAATAAATGCTGTAGGAATCGAAGGTGGATGTAACGTACAATTTGCTTTAAATCCAAACTCATTTGAATATGCAGTTATCGAAATTAACCCAAGAGTTTCAAGATCTTCTGCACTTGCATCAAAAGCTACAGGATACCCAATAGCTAAGCTTGCAGCTAAAATAGCTTTAGGATATGGATTAGATGAAATCAAAAATGCAGTAACTCAAAAGACATATGCATGCTTTGAACCCACATTAGACTACGTAGTAGTTAAAATTCCAAAATGGCCATTTGATAAGTTCTTTACAGCAGATAGAGCTTTAGGAACAAAGATGATGGCAACTGGAGAAATAATGGCTATAGGTGCTAACTTAGAAGCAGCATTATTAAAAGGTATAAGAAGCTTAGAAATAGGAAAATATTCTTTAGATCATCCAAAGTTTAAAGAAATGAGTATACAAGAATTAAAAGAAGCTGTAATGAAGCCAGATGATGAAAGATTATTTGCTCTTACAGAAATGATAAGAAGAGATTATAGAATTGAAAGTATCGCTAAGATAACTGGAATTGATATATTCTTCTTAGAAAAATTCAAGTGGATAGTTCAGGAAGAAACAAGATTAAAATTAAGCAAGATAGATGATTTAGATAAAGAATGGTTATTAAATCTTAAGAAGAAAGGTTTCTCAGATAAGGCTATAGCTGATATATTAAAAGTTAAGCCAGACGATATCTACAGATTAAGAGACATATGGAACATAAAGCCAGCTTATAAGATGGTTGATACTTGTGGAGGAGAATTCGAAGCATTATCCCCATACTACTACTCAACTTATGAGCAATATGATGAAGTAGAAGTATCAGACAAGAAGAAGGTTATAGTTATAGGTTCAGGTCCAATCAGAATAGGACAAGGTATTGAATTCGACTATGCTTCAGTTCACTGTGTAATGGCATTAAAGAAGATGGGAATCGAAACTATAATAGTTAACAACAACCCAGAAACAGTAAGTACAGACTTCAATATTTCAGATAAGCTTTATTTTGAGCCATTAACTGAAGAAGATGTATTAAACATAATAGAAAAAGAAAATCCAGATGGAGTAATTCTTCAATTCGGTGGTCAAACTGCAATCAAGCTTGCTAATTTCTTAAAGGAAAAAGGAATTAAGACCTTAGGAACTACAGCAGACCAAATTGATATGGCTGAAGATAGAGAAAAGTTTGAAGAGTTATTAGAAAAGTTTGATATAGCTAGACCTAAGGGGAAAGGTGTTTGGACTTTAGAAGAAGGTATAGAAGAAGCTAGAAGATTAAGATTCCCTGTACTTGTGAGACCGTCATACGTTCTTGGAGGACAAGGTATGGAAATAACTCATGATGAAGAAGAGTTAATCTACTACTTAAAGAATGCATTTATGAAGGATAAGAAAAATCCAATACTTATAGATAAATACTTAATGGGTAGAGAAATCGAAGTTGATGCTATATCTGATGGAGAAAACATATTAATCCCAGGTATAATGGAACACTTAGAAAGAGCTGGAGTTCACTCAGGAGACTCTGTTACTATGTACCCAAGCCAAAACATATGTGATGAAATTAAGGCTAAAGTATTAGATTACACTAAGAAGTTAGCATTAGCTATCGGAATAAAGGGAATGATAAACATTCAGTTCATTGAGTTTGAAGGAAACCTTTATGTAATAGAAGTTAACCCAAGAGCTTCAAGAACAGTTCCATATATCAGTAAGGTAAGTGGAGTTCCAATAGTTGATTTAGCTACTAAGGTTATGCTTGGAGAAAAGCTTGTTGATTTAGGATACGGGGTGGATGTATATCCAGAGCCAGAATTAGTTTCAGTTAAGGTTCCAGTATTCTCAACTCAAAAGTTACCAAAAGTTGAAGTATCTTTAGGACCTGAAATGAAATCTACAGGAGAAGTTTTAGGTGTAGGTAGGGATGTTAAAGAAGTTTTATACAAAGGATTTGTTGGTGGAAGCATGTATCCTTCAATGGAAAAAGGAAAGATATTAGCTACAATCAATAAGCACGATAAAGCTGAATTCTTACCAATAGCAAAGGATTTAGCTAAAGTAGGATATAAATTTATTGCTACAGAAGGAACTTGTGAACTATTAAGAAAAGCAGGAATAGACTGTGAAATAGTTAGAAGACTTAATGAAGAGGAACCAAACATATTAGATGTAGTTAAGAATAAAGAAGTAGATTTAGTTGTAAATACTCCAACTAAGGGTAACGATTCTAAGAGAGATGGATTCTTAATTAGAAGAGCTGCTATAGAAAGAAATATAGGAGTTATAACAGCTCTAGATACATTAAGAGCTATAGCTGATGTTAAGGTAAATGAAATAGATAAGAAAAACTTAGAAGTATTTGATATAGCTAATATTTAGTTGAAACTTAGAGTGCAAATCAGGAATGGTTTGCACTCTTTTTAGGTTATTTATAATGATGTATAGCAAATATTTTTATATAGAATTTAATGCTAATAATTAATAAAAGGCTGCGTAATTGCATCATTTTATTTTTTTAGATGTTAGTATGGAACCTTTTTACATATATAATCGTCTATTATACGAATCGATTCGGAGAGGGGAGTTATAAGTGGTTAACGAACTATTATTCAAAAAAGCAGTTGAAGGTGATATGGAGAGCTTTGTTAAATTAATAGAGCCAATTAAAGAAAATTTATATAAAGTATCTTTTATGTATTTAAAAAATGAAAATGATGCTTTAGATTGTATTCACGAAGCAATCATAAAAGCTATAAAATCATTAAAAAACTTAAAAGAGCCACAATATTTTAATACTTGGATTACTAGAATCACTATAAATGTTTGTAAGGATTATATAAAGAAAAATAGTAAAGTTACTTTGGTAAATATAAATGATTATGAAAATAATTTAATTATAGAAAATACTAAAAGTGATTTTGAGGAAGATATTGCAATTGCTTTAGATAAGTTATCACCAAAAGAAAGAGAACTAATAGTAATGAGGTATTTAGAAGATAAATCATTAAAAGACATATCACATAAAACTAATGTACCATTAGGAACAGTAAAAAGTAGATTAAATAGAACTTTAAAAAAGTTAAAAATATATATGGAGGTATAAATTATGAAAGATATAAATATTGATGATATAAAAGTTTCTTCAAAATTAGATGAAGTTATTAAAAATGCTGCAACTGAAGGATATAAGGATATAAAATATAAAAATACGAAACGAATTAGAAAAAGTGCAATAGCTGCAACTATAGCTGCGTCTTTTTGTATAGCTATAGTTGGAACAGTTTTCTCTAATGAGATAAGTGCAACAGTTAAATTAGCAATGTTTGATATTAGAAATTATTTAGGTATTAATAGAAATTTAGATGATTACAAAACAGTAGTAAATAGTGCAATAAGTAAGGATGGAGTAACAGTTCAGTTAAATGAAGTTATTTTAGATAAGGATGAGATTATTGTATCAACAACAATAAAGTCAGATGAGAATCTAGATAATAATGGGCATATATCTTTACATGGAAATGTGTACATTAATGGCAATAGAATATCTAGTGCAGCAGGTGGTTCAAGTAAACAAATTGATGAATATACTGAAGAAGTTGTTTTAACATATAAATTAGATAAGGAACTACAAGCTGGTGATTTAGATATAGAAATAAAATATGATTCAGCATATTTATATATTAATGATAGAGAAAATAAGGTTAACGGACCATGGAAATTTGAATTTACAGCTAATGGAGATACTTTAGCAGCGAATAGTAAGAGTATAAAAATAGGTAATTCATTTGTTTTAGAAAATGGACAAAAGATAACTCTTAACGAATATAGAAGTAATGATATAGGACAAAAAATTTATTACTCAATCGAAAATAAGGATAAGAATAATGTATATGATTTGGTATTAAAAGGTCATGATGACTTAGGAAATGAAGTAGAGTTTTATAGTTCTTATGAAGAAATCACTAGTGGTGTGATGAAAAATCAAATAGAAATTTCTTCAGAGGCAAAAATATTAACATTAACTCCATATGCAGTGGCATACCCAAAAGAAAGTGGTAAAATGAGCCATGATTATAAAATAACTGGGGAAGAATTTACTATAATAATAAAATAATATTAGTTTTGATATTTGATGATAAATATAAATTTGAAAATTAGATTTACATGAACAGATTTAACATATTATGTAGCATTAAGGGTAGGCAAGTGCCTACCTTTAATTTTATTTATCTAATCCAGCTTAATGCGAATAATATACATAGAACTTGGTTTTCATTTGCTTTGTCGATAATATCAACTAAATAAGTACCTCCTGATTCTTCTTTTTGCACATTAACCGAAGCCAATACTTTTTCATTTTTGGAAATATTAAATTGTGGACCATCCCAATTACCGCTAATCGAAAAATTACTTCCTTTAATCTCATAAAATTCTTTCAATTCTTTCATATCTTTTTGTATTTCAATTTTATCATTATTTATAGATATAATTATTTGAGGTAAATCAACTAACCCAAAATTATATCTCCTTTTTTCTATCCTCCCTATTTTTTCATGATTAGCGTTAACAATAGAATAGCATGCACGTGTAGGTAATGCTTTCACTTTTTCAAAACTAATAATTTCTTTTCCGTTAGCATCTGTTACTTTTGAATCATTAAAGCCTTTAAAATTTTTAAAGTTGATTCTAATCATTTAAAATTCTCCTTTATTAAATAATTGGATATAATACTATCTTATACATTACAAGATATTGATAGAACAGAAGGCTTGGGAAATTGGATTAAGATTAGAAATAAATTAAAGATAATAATATAGGGTTAATCATATTTCTTAACCCTTATATATCAAGGCCTTTATGGCCAAGATTTTTTATATCACTCAAATTTTTCAGTATCATTTTTGCTCCTTTGGATAAAACTAATAGCATATAC